>DASZNX010000122.1:0-15132 GCA_035551075.1 Gemmatimonadales bacterium
AGGACAGTGAACCGCTCCCGATGGTCGCACCGGTGGCAATCCAGATGGGCGAATCCGTCGCGCGGAACATCGTCCGCCAGCTACGCGGCCAGCCGCTCCTCCCGTTCCGCTACCGCGATCAGGGGACCCTCGCCACGATCGGTCGCAATGCGGCGGTGGCGTATGTCTACGGGCTCAAGCTCAGCGGCTTTCCAGCATGGGTGATGTGGCTCGTGGTCCACATCATTCAGCTCATCGGCTTTCGGAACAAGTTGTTTGTACTGCTGAATTGGGCCTGGGACTATTTCTTCTACGAGCGGGCGGCGCGGCTGATCACGCGCGACTGAGTGACCGGCGGACGGCGCCGTGGCGCGCGAACCAGACTGCTCCAGCCGCAGGTGATACACCAGCGATGCTCCACATACGGAAGCAGCCGCCGCAGGATGGGATGCCGGATCAACGTGAGATCATTCGCGCAGTGCGGGCAAATCCGCGTGGCGGGCAGAATCAGATAGGCCACGCTGAGGACGATTCCGAAGCGCAGCAGCACGGTGGCAAACAGCACGACGGCGATCAGCATTGGCGGCGTGCCTCCCAGGCCCGATCCAGTTCTCTCAACGCTACCCTGCTAGTCGCATACCCGTCAGAGGCGTGTTGGTGACGGGGGCCGGGGGGGCGGGGCGCGGCTGTCCTCTAGACGGATAGCACGACCAAGCCTAATCTGTCGGGTCCCCAAACCACGGCCTGTGACGCATGCGCCTGAATTCTGTGATGCTGGTACTCGGTGTCCTTGCCGGCTGCTCGAAAGCGACCGCCTCACGACCGCAGCAGCCGGCGCCCGCTCCATCCGCCACTCGTCAGGATACGTCGCGCGCGACAAACGGAGGGGGAGGGGGAGGGGGAGGGCGCGCTCAAGAGCCCACCGCACCGAAACCGTATAACCAGGTCATCACCGCGGGGGCGACAACCGATTCGGGTGTCTTCATCGTCCATCGAATCTCCGACCGGCTCTATTACGAGATCCCGCGCAGCATGCTCGGGCGCGAGTTTCGACTCGTGGTCGATCGGCGCGGCACCATCCGCGGCCTCGGCTACGCCGGCGAGCAGATCTCAGCCCGCGTGGTGCGCTGGGACCGCCTCGGGAATCACGTACTGCTGCGACTGATCAGCTACGCCATGCGCGCCGATTCGACGCTGCCGGTCGCGCGCGCGGTCGATCTCTCGAACACCCCGCCCATCATCAAGAGCTTTGATATTGCCGCCTGGAGTCCCAAGGATTCGAATGCCGTCATCGAGGTCACGTCACTCTTCACGACCGATGTCTCTGAGCTGAACGCGCGTCAGCTCGGCGTCCGGGTGCGGCGCTTCGATCCGGCGCGCTCGTTTGTCGAGCGCGCCAAGAGCTTCCCGATCAACGTCGAGGTCACCGCGCTCCAGACCTTCGAAGTCGATTCCTTGCCAGCCGCGCCCAACTCGGCGCCGGACCGGTCGCTCAACTCGATGACGATTCCGACCAACTTCTCGATGGTGCTGCTGCCGGCGAACCCGATGAAACCGCGGCTCTGCGACAACCGCGTCGGCTTCTTCTCGGTGAGCTATGAGGATTACGGCTCCGAGAACGCCCGGGTCCCGACGCGCTGCTACATCATTCGCTGGCGCCTCGAGCCGAAGGACCCGACCGCGGCGGTGAGCGATCCGATCAAGCCGATCGTGTTCTACATCGATCCCGCCACGCCGCCCAAGTGGGTGCCGTGGATCATCAAAGGCGTTCAGGCGTGGGAGCCGGTGTTCCGCGCCGCCGGGTTTTCGAACGCGATCACCGCCAAGCCGGCGCCGACGCCCCAGGAGGATCCCGAGTTCGATCTCGACGATGCGCGCTACTCGGCGATCCGCTGGCTGCCCTCGACGATCGAGAACGCGTACGGTCCGAACGTGAATGATCCCCGCACGGGCGAGATCATGCAGTCCGATATCGGGTGGTTCCAGAACATCACCAGCCTGTTACAGGCGTGGTACTGGGTGCAGGCCGGGGCGGTCGATCCTCGCGCCAGGCAGCTGCCGTTCCCCGATTCGTTGATGGGCACCATGGTCGCGTACGTCGCGACTCACGAAGTCGGTCACACGCTCGGCCTGCCACACAACCAGCTCTCGTCGGGATACTATCCCGTCGACTCGTTGCGCAGCGCGAGTTACACACGCAAGAACGGCACGTCGTACTCGATCATGGACTACGCGCGCAACAATTATGTCGCGCAGCCCGGGGATTCGGCCGAGTTGATGCCGAAGCTCGGACCGTGGGACTATTACGCGATCGACTGGGGATATCGCCGCATCCCCAACGCCAAGCGGCCCGAGGACGAGCGTCCGCTGCTCGATTCCCTGGCACGCTTGCAGGATGCGCAACCGTGGCTGCGATTCGGCAATCCCGACGGAATCGATCCCCGGACACAAACCGAAGCACTCGGCGACGATCCGGTCAAAGCGACCCGGTACGGCGTTGCCAACATCAAGCGCCTGGTGCCCATGCTGTTGCCGGCCGCGACGACGAACAAGCTGGAAGATTACGACCTCTTGAATGACCTCTACGATCGCCTGGTTGCCCAGTGGGCGCTCGAGATGAATCATGTGGCGGTCGTCGTCGGCGGCGTCTGGCGGCACGAGAAATATCCCGATCAGGCGGGCGTGATCCATACGCCGGTGCCGCGGGCGCGGCAGGCCGAAGCGGTCCGCTTCCTCATCGACAATGCATTCGCGACGCCGACCTATTTCCTGGATACCGCGGTATTGCGACGCATCGAGCCGAGTGGGTTCGTCGATCGGATCCGGCAGCGGCAGACCGCCGTTTTGACGGCGCTGTTTCAGGATCAACGGCTGAACCGCCTGGCGGACCAGGGCGCGACGCTGCCCGCCGGGACGGCGTACACATTGTCCGATCTGTTTGCCGATGTCCGCGGCGGCATCTTCTCCGAGCTCTCCACCGCGAAACCGTCGATCGATGAGTACCGCCGCAATCTGCAGCAGGCGTTCATCGATCAGATGGATCGCCTGATCAACACGCCGCTGCTCACGCCGCCGCCGCCGCAATTCGCCGGGTTTCCGGGTGTGACCGCCACGTTGCGCCCGACGGATGCCCGCGCGCTGGCGCGTCTCGAGCTCCAAAATCTTCAGGGCACTATCCGGACGGCCTTAGCCAAGCCGGTTGATCGCATGACTCGCGCGCATCTGATCGATCTGCAGCTGCGCATCGATCGTGTACTGAATTCTCGCGAACCGGGGGTGCCGCGATGAGCCAACGGGCGGATTGCCTGCCCCGAGCGGAGCGAGGGAGGCGGACTGCCTGCCCCGAGCGGAGCGAGGGGGGCGGACGGGCGGTTCCTGCAATATGCGCGGCGCTGCTGTTATACGTCGGCACGTCGGCACGGTTACAGGCCCAGACATTCGAGCAACGGCTGCTCGCCGTGCCCGACACCGCCAGCGTGCGCCAGATGTCGAAAGACCTGAGCGCGGTACCGCACATGGCAGGTACGCCGGCGCAGGCGACGACGCGCGACTACGTACTCGATAAGCTCAAATCGTGGGGCGTGGATGCATGGAGCAAGGAGTACACGGTCTACATCCCACAACCCGATACGGTGGACGCGTGGATCATCCCCGGTCCAAAGGCCAAAGCGCAGCGGCTCTCCCTGGCGGAGCCCGGAAAGGGTCCGCAGATCCCGCCGTTCAACGGCTATACGGGCGATGGCAACGTGACGGCAGATGTGGTCTACGTGAATTACGGTCTCATCGAGGACTTCAAGAGCCTGGACTCCCTCGGCATCAGCGTGAAAGGCAAGATCGCGATCGCCCGCTACGGCCGCTCGTTCCGCGGCATCAAGGCGCGCGAGGCAGAAAAGCGGGGCGCCGTGGGATTGATCGTGTACTCCGATCCACAGGAAGACGGGTTCTTCCGCGGCGACGTCTATCCGAAGGGCCCCATGCGGCCGGCAGGCGGCATCCAGCGCGGCAGCATGATGAACGGCGACGGCGATCCGACAACGCCATCATGGCCCTCGGTCGATGGCGCACGCCGCCTGCCCGAGGACTCACTCGATATTCCGCACATTCCGATCATCCCGATGGGCTATGGGAACGCGCGGCGCTTCCTCGAGCCGATGACCGGCCCGTCGGTCCCGCAGAGTTGGCAGGGCGGTCTACCGTTCCGCTATCACGTCGGTCCCGGGCCCGCGCGCGCCCGGATGCACGTGAAAACCGAGCGGGGCGCGCGCGGCTTCCACAAGATCTGGAATACCGTCGGCATGATTCGCGGCGACCGCTGGCCGGACGAGTGGGTCGTCGTCGGCGGCCATCGCGATGCATGGGGACCCGGCGCGCGTGACAACGTGAGCGGCACGGTCAGCGTGCTCGAAGCGGCCCGGGCGTTTGCGACGCTCGCGCGCGATGGACAAAAGCCACACCGCACGCTGGTCTTCGCCACCTGGGACGCCGAGGAGTGGGGGCTGATCGGCTCGACCGAGTGGGTGGAGGAGATGGAAGATTCCTTGCGCGCCCACGTCGTCGCGTACATCAACGAAGACGGCACGTTCTCTGGACCGAACTTCAATGGGGCGGGTTCGCCATCGCTGAAGCCTCTGTTTCGCGCGGCGGCGCGCGCCGTCCCCGATCCAACCGGGCCCGGCACCGTCTATGACGTGTGGCTCAAGAGCAAAGGCGGCGACACGACCGCGCTGACTTTCGGCAATCTCGGCGGCGGCTCCGACTTTGCGGGGTTCTATCACCACCTCGGCATTCCCGCGGGCGGGATCGGGTTCGATGGTCCGGACGGCATCTACCACTCCGCGTACGACTCGTACGATTGGATGAGCCGGTTCGGCGATCCGGGATACAAGGCGCATCGCGCCGGCGCGCAGCTCGTCGCCGTGATCATGGCGCGTCTCGCCAACAGTGATCTGCTGCCGCTCGACTACGCGGCGTTCGGGACGGAAATGAACGGTCTGGTAAGCCAGCTCGACTCCGGGATCACACGCAAACAATGGAGCGCGACCGTCAGCACGCAGCCGCTCAAGGACGCGCTCGACCGCTTTACCGCGGTCGCCAAGGCCTTCGGCACGGCTCGCGACAGCGTGCTCGCGCGGAGCACGCCCATCGATTCCGCGCGCGCGCAACGCGTCAATCACGCGCTCATGCAGGTCGAGCGTCGTCTCACCCGTCCCGAGGGCCTGGTCAGCCGACCGTGGTTCCGCAGTCTACAATTCGCGGCAGACCTCGATAACGGATACGCCACGATGGCATTCCCCTCGGTCAATGAGGCAATCCGCTACAGCGACGCAGCCACGGCGAACAAGGAGCTCGCCGATCTCGTGAACCGGGTGGATCAAGCGCGCGCCGCGCTGGTGGAGGCTGCCGCGGCCTTGCGGTAGAGCGCCGAATTTCCAATTGTAGGTTCGAAAGGAGAGCGACTCCGCATGGACGATAGCCGCACCCGCGTTGTGATTTATTACGCGATCTGGGCCACGATCTGCGCTGCCCTGGCCGGTGTCGTGATCGCGTTCATCCATACCTGGTTCTTCAGCTATCACCCCGGGCGTTCTGCATTCATGGAGACGTTGTTCGGCGGGATCGTCACGGCCCTGGCGATCGCGGCGGGGCAGGGCGCCGTCGCGTTGCTGACAGGGAGCATCCTCGCGCGGCTGGGCAGGACGCTGCAGTTCACGGTCCTGCTTGGCCTGCTGATCGGCCTGTTCGACTTTGTGATGGACTTCGTGCAGATGGCGGTGCCGGTCACGGAGCTCGGCTGGATTCCCGATCTCATCATCCTTGTCGCGGTGACGGCGGCGATCACGGCCGCCGGTTCGCGTAGGGTGTCAGGCGCGGGGGTAGGAGCCGGCTAAAGTTTCGGCAGCGTGATTCCTCGTTGGGCCTGATATTTCCCCTTCTTGTCCTTGTACGAGATTTCGCACTCATCCCCCTCGTCGGCAGTGAAGAACAGGACCTGCGCGATGCCCTCGTTCGCGTAGATCTTCGCCGGCAGGGGCGTCGTGTTGGAAATCTCGAGCGTCACGAAACCTTCCCATTCGGGCTCGAACGGCGTCACGTTGACGATGATGCCGCAGCGCGCGTAGGTGCTCTTGCCGACGCAGATCGTCAGGCAATTGCGCGGAATCCGGAAGTACTCGACCGAGCTCGCCAGCGCGAAGGAATTCGGCGGGACGATGCAGACGTCGCCGGTGAATTCCACGAACGATTTGGGGTCGAAGCGTTTCGGATCGACCACCGCCGAGAGCGCATTGGTGAAGATCTTGAATTCGGGAGCGACCCGCATGTCGTAGCCGTAGGACGAGACGCCGTATGAAATGACCCCTTCGCGGACCTGCCGGTCGGCGAAGGGCTCGATCATGCGGTGCTGCCTCGACATTTGAGTGATCCAGCGATCAGATTTGATGGACATGGGGCCGCAATGTAACGGCCCCGGGCCAACTTGACGAACGGCCGCGACTTAGTGAATTTTTTCACGAGCAAGGATGCAGCCCTACATTCCGTTCCTCATGTTGCTCGGTCTGGCGATCGTCGCCGCCACCACGATGATCGTGCTCTCCCATTTTCTCGGGCCGCGCCGGCCCACTGACGTCAAAGAGCGGCCGTATGAGAGCGGCATGCCGCCGCTGGGCGACGCGCACGAGCGGTTCTCGGTAAAATTTTATCTCGTCGCCGTGCTGTTCATTCTCTTCGATATCGAAACGGTGTTTCTCATTCCTTGGGCCGTGATCTTTATGGACCATGGCACCCTTGCAACCGGGTTTCTATTGGTAGAGATGCTGGTCTTTCTCCTGATTCTGTTCGTAGGCTACATCTACGTCTGGAAACGGGGTGCCTTTCAGTGGGACTAGAGCCATGAAACGCGTGGGCGAAGTACAGAGCTCGAATTATCTCCTCACCAAATTCCAGGACCTGGTCGACTGGGCGGTGAATTCCTCGCGCGCGAATTCGCTCTGGCCCATGCCGTTCGGCACCGCGTGCTGCGCCATCGAATTCATGGCGACCGCCGCCAGCCGGTTCGACTTCGCGCGCTTCGGTATGGAGCGGCAGGCATTTTCGCCCCGGCAAGCGGACGTCCTGATTTGCGCGGGCCGGTTGCCGTTCAAGCTCGCGCCGGTCATCCGCCGCATTTACGACCAGATGCCGCAACCGAAGTGGGTCATCTCGATGGGCGCCTGCGCGTCCACCGGCGGCATCTTCGACAACTACGCGATGGTGCAGGGCATCGATACGATCGTGCCGGTGGACGTCTACGTCCCCGGCTGCCCCCCGCGGCCTGAGGGCCTGCTCTACGGCATCCTCCTGCTCCACAAGAAGATCAAAGGCGAGTCGCTCTTCGATGCCGTCCGCCGGCGCGAAGAGCAGCCGCTCGACGATCGGGGGCTGCGGCTTCCACCCGAGACGATCGACGAGATCTCCGAGCCGTTCGGCAACTCCGTCCACCAGTTCCGCTCGTCGTGATCCCCGGCGCCGTGCGGGAAGCGGTCGCGCGCGACGGCGAACGGATTGTCTACGTCGCCCGCGAGCGGTTGCTCGAAGCGATGACGTGGCTCAAGGAAACCCCGGGCGAGCAATACAACTATCTCGTCGACGTCACGGCCGTCGAATTTCGTGACCGGGAACGGCCCATCGAGCTCGTGTACTTCCTCCGCTCCCTCGAGCGCCGCGTCGATGTCCGGATCAAAGTCGAGCTGCAGCCGAACGAGGAGTTGGTCGTCGACTCCGTGTGGGGCCTCTGGCACGGCGCCGATTGGCTGGAACGCGAAGTGTACGACATGTTCGGCATCACATTCCGCGGTCACCCGGACCTGCGGCGCATACTCATGTGGGAGACGTATGCCGAGGGCTACCCGTTGCGGAAGAGCTTCCCGCTCCGCGGCCGTTTCTCACGCGCCGAGCAGGTCCGCCAGGCGTTGAACGCGAACCCCGAAGCCCACTACTCGCTCGAGGAGCTGTCCATTGCCGACGCGGGCGGCGACCTTCCGGAGGACATGCGCGAGCGGTTGCGCCGCGGTGAGCGCGGCGTAATCCCGGAGCCGCCTGGTCCATGAGTAAGCGAACTCTCGAGCTCGAGCTGGCTACCCCGGGCGTGGATGCCCAGGGACAGCCCACCCGCGTACCGCTCACCGCGCGCCCCCGCCCCGAGCAGGAGCCGGACCTCGGCGGAGAGCATCTGCTGGTGAACCTCGGCCCGCAGCACCCGGCGACACACGGTGTACTCCGCCTGGTGGTGGAGCTCGACGGCGAGACGGTGGTGCGCTGCATTCCTCACCTCGGCTATCTCCACTCGGGATTCGAAAAGCTCGGCGAGTACCGTCATTACAATCAGATCATTCCGCTCACCGACCGGACCGACTATCTGTCGCCCATGTCCAACAATGTCGGCCTGGCGCTCGCGGCGGAGAAACTGATGGGCATCGAGATCACGCCGCGCTGCACCGTGCTGCGCGTGATCGCCTGCGAGATGAGCCGGATCATCTCGCACATGGTGTGGCTGGGCACGACGTCGATCGACCTGGGCGCCTTCACTCCGTTTCTGTGGGCCTTCCAGCAGCGTGAGCGAATTTACGATCTCCAGGAGATGTGGACCGGCGCGCGCCTGACGACCAGCCTCACGCGCGTCGGCGGTCTGATGGCGGACATTCCGGACACCTTTGTCCCGAAGCTGCGTGAATTCACGGAGACCTTTCCCAAGACGCTCGACGAAATCGATCGCGTGCTCACCCGGAACGCGGTCTGGGCGGGCCGCACCCAGGGCGTCGGCGCCCTGTCCGCCGCCGAGGCGATCAACTACTCGCTGTCCGGGCCGATGCTGCGCGCGAGTGGCGTCCCCTATGACGTGCGCAAGGACAAACCGTACCTCGACTACGAGACCTACGACTTCGACGTCGTCGTGGGAGAGCATGGCGATGTCTACGACCGCTACCTCGTGCGCCTCGAGGAGTGCTATCAGTCGAACCGCATCCTGCGGCAAGCGTTGGATCGGTTGCCCGACGGACCCATCAACGTCGATGACCCGCGCGTGATTCTGCCCTCGAAGACCCGGGCGATGAGCGACATGGAAGCGATGATCTTCCATTTCAAACAGGTGATGGAAGGCGTGAAAGCGCCGGTGGGCGAGGCCTACGTCGGGATCGAGAATCCCAAGGGCGAGCTCGGTAACTATCTGGTGTCCGACGGGACCGCCAAGCCGGTGCGCTGGCGCATCCGTCCACCCTCATTCATCAATCTCTCGGCACTCCCGAAGATGGCCGAGGGTCACCTGCTGTCCGATCTGATCGCCATCAATGCGTCGGTGGACATCGTGATGGGTGAGGTCGATCGATGAGCGCGCCGCGCGACGCCACGATCACACACGGCGCCGATCGCGCCGAGGAGTACCGGCCGGTATTCGTCGGCAGCGTGATGGAAGAGCTGCAGTCGGTGCTGCCGCGCTATCCGAACAAACAGGCCGCGCTGTTGCCCGCATTGTGGATCGCGCAGCGCGAGCACGGCTGGATTTCCGATCGCATCATGGCCGAGGTAGCCGAGGTGCTGGGGCTGACCCCGGCGTATGTGAAGGGCGTGGTCACCTTTTACACGATGTATCATCAGCACCCGGTTGGGAAAAACTTCGTCCAGGTGTGCACGACCTCGCCGTGCAACATCTGCGGCGCCGAGGAGGTCGTGCAGGCTCTGCTGCAGCAGACGGGCGCCGGAGAAGCGGGAGCGACCAGTCAGGATGGCAAGTGGACGATCGTCGAAGTGGAATGTCTGGGGGCGTGTGGCTTCGCGACGCCGGTTTTGATCAATGACGATTTTCTCGAGAGCGTGACGCCGGCGAAGGTGCCCGAAATTGTGAGAAAGTATCGGTGATGCGGCTCCGCCGAATAATCAATGATCAATGTTCACCGATCATTGATCGTTGTTCATTGATCATTGGACGGTGCTAATGGGCTATCCCCACAAACCGCACGCCAAAGAGACCGTCGTCCTGTCGCAGTATTTCGGCGATGCGGAAGCCCGCACGTATAAAGGATGGGTGAAGCGCGGCGGGTACGAGGCGCTGTCGCAGGCGCTGAAAATGGATCCCGGCGCCGTGACGGACGTGGTGAAGGAATCAGGGTTGCGCGGGCGGGGCGGAGCAGGCTTTCCGACCGGCCTCAAGTGGTCGTTCATGCCGAAAGAGAAGAAGAAACCGCATTACCTGTGCGTGAACGCCGACGAGTCGGAGCCCGGCACATTCAAAGATCGCGAGATCATGCGGTGGACACCGCACGCGCTCCTCGAGGGCACCGGGATCGCCGCGCACGCCATCCGGGCCGAGATCGCCTACATCTACATCCGCGGCGAATTCACCGAGCCGTGGACGATCATGGAGCGCGCGCTCGCCGAGGCGAACGCGGCCGGCGTCTTCGGCAATATCAAGGTGTACCTGCACCGCGGCGCCGGCGCGTACATCTGCGGCGAAGAAACCGCGCTGATGAATTCGATCGAGGGCAAGCGGGGCAACCCGCGGATCAAGCCGCCGTTCCCGGCGGCGGCCGGCGTGTTCGGGATGCCGACCACGATCAACAACGTCGAAACGCTCGCGGCCGTGCCGCACATCATCAAGCGCGGGGCCGCCTGGTACAAGGGTCTGTGCCTGTCGAATCCCAAGAGCACCGGCACCAAGCTCTTTTCCGTGTGCGGCCACGTGCAGCGGCCCGGCAACTACGAGCTGACGATGGGATTTCCGCTCAAGGATCTGCTGTACGACATGTGCGGCGGCCCGCCGGCGGGGCGCACGCTGAAGGCCTGCATTCCGGGCGGCTCGTCCGTACCGATTTTGACGCGCGAGGAAAGCGAAGCCTGCCTGCTCGACTACGAAGGCGTCGTCGCAAAGGGCTCGATGCTGGGTTCGGGCGGTGTCATCGTGTTCGATGATTCCGCCGACATGGTTTATCAGATCATGCGGCTGGCAAAGTTCTACGCGCACGAGTCCTGCGCGCAGTGCACGCAATGCCGCGAGGGCACCGCGTGGACCACGAAGATCATGGAGCGCATCCTGTCGGGGCAGGGCAAAACTAAAGACCTCGATCTCTTGCTCGACCTCTCGGAAAACATGACCGGCAAGACGATTTGCGTGCTCTCGGACTCGTGTGCCGCCCCGATTGTCAGTGGGATAAAAAAGTTCAGGGGAGAGTTTGAGGCTTATTTGGCGGGAAAGAGACAACCGGTGATGGTCGCATGAGTGTCCGTGCCGATGGCTGACCAGCTCATCAATTTGACGATCGACGGCACTCCGGTCAGCGTCCCGCCCGGCACGTTGGTCATCGAGGCCGCGAAGCAGGCCGGCGTGCTGGTCCCGCACTACTGCTATCATCCTGGCCTGCCGGTCGCGGGCGTGTGCCGCATGTGCCTGGTCGACATCGAGAAGGCGCCGAAGCTGCAGATCGCCTGCGCGACCACCGTCACGGAGGGGATGGTCGTCAAGACACAAAGCGCCCCCGCGAAGGCCGCGCGGCAGAGCGTGCTCGAGTTTCTGCTCATCAATCACCCCCTCGATTGCCCGATCTGCGACCAGGCGGGCGAATGCGAGCTGCAGGATTTCGTGTTCCAGGAAGGGCGCGGCGGCACGCGCTATGGGGAATATCCCAAGCGCTTCAATCCGGTCGAAGACTTTGGACCCGACGTCCTGTACGTGCCGAACCGCTGCATCCTGTGCACGCGGTGCGTCCGCTTCATGGAGGATGTGGCCAAGGAGCCGGTCCTGAACGTCTCCGAGCGCGGTGACCGCGCGTTCATCGGCATCCATCCGGAGGCTCGGCTCGACCATCCCTGGGCCGGCAACGTCGTGGATCTCTGTCCGGTCGGCTCGTTGCTCTCGAAAGACTTCCTTCACAAGGCGCGCGCCTGGGAGCTCGACAAGACCCCATCGATCTGCACCGGCTGCTCCCAGGGCTGCAACATCACGCTCGACACGCGGGATGAAGTGGTGGTCCGCGTCCGGCCGCGGCCGAACCTCGACGTGAACCGCTACTTCATCTGCGATCACGGTCGCATGCATTACAAGTGGATGAATCGCGGCGACCGCATCGAAGCGCCGCTCGTGCGGCGTGATGGTGAGCTCCGGGCCACCGATTGGGACGAAGCGCTCGACCGCGTGGTCGGGATCCTCCGCGGAGCTTCCGGACGGGCGGTGACACTCGTGTCGCCCGGCGTGTCATCCGAAGCCATGGCGCTCGTCAAGCGCCTGCTCTCGAGCTTCGCGTGGACCGGCGCGTTTCAAGTCGTCATGGGCGAGGAGGCGCCGCTTGCCGGCGTGCCGAATCTGGCGTTACGCGCCGAGCGCGCGCCCAACGCGAGGGGCGCCGAGAATCTCGGGTACACGCGGGAGTATGCGCAGGCCCTCGAGGCGGCGAAGACGGCCGCGGTCGTGCTGGTGCTCGACGATCCCGACTGCGCCGTGCAGACGAACGGCGCGCTGATCTATTTGGGCACCGTCCTGGGAGCGGAAGCCCCGTGCCGGCGCGCGGACGTGATTCTCCCAATCGCCAACGTGGCGGAAGAAGAAGGCACCTTCACCAACCGCGACGGCCGCGATCAACGCTACTATCAGGCCAAGCCCGCTCCCGGAATGGCGCAGCCCGCCGCCTGGGTCCTGAGTGAATTGACCGCTGCGCTGGGACTCGCGGAGGCGGCGCGATGACCTTCTTCCTCGTCGCTTCCGCGATCAAAGTCTTCGTCGTCTTCAATCTCATCATGGTGGGCGTCGCGCTGATCACGCTGCTCGAGCGGCGCGTGTGCGCGTGGATGCAGGATCGACTGGGTCCGAACCGGGTCGGCCCACAGGGGCTGCTCCAACCCGCGGCCGACGGTCTGAAAAACGTTCTCAAGGAAGAGACGTCGCCCGCCATGGCCGACAAGACGCTCTTCACCCTCGCGCCTATCATCTCGTTCGTACCGGCGCTGCTCACCTTCGGCGTGATTCCCTTTGCCGCGCCGCTGCCGACCAAGTGGGGCGTGGTGCCGATGGTCGTGGCCGACCTGCCCGTCGGTTTCCTGTACATCCTGGCGATCAGCTCGCTCGGCGTGTATGGGATCGTGCTGGCGGGGTGGGCGTCGAACAACAAATACGCGCTCCTCGGCGGCCTGCGCGCATCCGCGCAGATGATTTCCTACGAGATCGCGCTCGGCATGAGCACGGTGGCGGTATTGCTGCTCGCGGGCAACGTGACCCTGTCGCGCGTGATCGCCCAGCAGCAGCACGCGCACGCATGGTTCATCGTCCCGCTGACGCTCGCATTCGTGATCTTCTTCGTAAGCGCCCTGGCGGAGACCAACCGACTGCCCTTCGACTTGCCTGAGGCCGAAGGCGAGCTCATCGCCGGCTATCACACCGAGTACAGCGCGATGAAGTTCTCGATGTTTTATATCGCCGAATACTCCAACATGGTCACCGCGTCGGCGCTGATGGCGACGCTCTTCTTCGGCGGCTGGGACATCCCGTTCACGGATTGGGACTCGACGGGTGATCCGACCGTGCTGAAGACCCTGATCACGCTGGCATTCTTCGCCGTGAAGACATTCTGCTTCATCTTTGCATATATCTGGATCCGCTGGACGCTGCCCCGCTTCCGCTACGATCAGTTGATGGCGCTGGGCTGGAAGGTGCTGCTTCCGCTGGTGCTCCTCTATATCACGATTCTGGCCGTCGCCATCTGGTTCCTGCGCATGCAGCTCGAGTGGGATTACGGGCCGGCAATGGCGTACACCCTCGGTGGACTGAATCTCATCCTGCTCGTCGCCCTCGCCTGGTGGCTCGACCGCGGCCGCATCGTCTCCGGCTCGGTTGCCGAGGAAACGGTCTGATGGCGATCGGCGTGAAGGTCATGAAGCGTCCCACCGCGCAGACATCCTACCTGCGCGCCACGCTGAAAGGCATGGCCCTGACGTTCAGCCACCTGCTGCGGCCCAAGGTGACGATGCAGTATCCCGAGGAGAAATCATCCAAGGATTGGACGCTCTCATCCCGTTGGCGCGGCACGCATCGGATGCTCACCGACGAGCAGGGGCGCGCCAAGTGCGTGGCCTGTGGCCTGTGCCCGCAGATCTGTCCCGCCAACTGCATCAAGCTCGTGCCCGGGGAGGATGAGGAGGGACACCGCTATCCGTTGATCTACGAGATCGACGAGTTTCGGTGCATCTTCTGCGGCTACTGCCAGGAAGTGTGTCCCGAGGAAGCCATCCACGTGGGCGTGCACTACGAGAACTCGGAGTACTCGCGTGACCGCTTTGTCTACGATCTCGAACGGCTGAGCGCGCAGACACATCCCGTGTCGACGCTGTGGGATCCATCGGATCCCAAAGGTGAGTAGTTGACCGTCACATTCTTCCTCATTTTCGGTGGCATTGCGGTGCTGAGCGCGCTGCTCTGCATCACACGCCGGAGCCCGGTGGCGAGCGCGCTCTGGCTCGTCGTGACGCTGTTCGCGCTGGCCGCGATGTTCGTCCTGCTCGACGCCCAATTCATCGCCGCTTTGCAGGTGCTGGTCTACGCAGGCGCCATCATGGTGCTCTTCCTGTTCGTGATCATGCTGCTCAACCTCGGCCGTCCCGGGCCGAGCGACATCAAGGGTCCGGCAGGATTGGCGATCGCGGTCGTGCTCGCGGGGCTGTTGTTGTTCGAGCTCTTTGCCGTGGGGCGGAATCCGCCGTCCGACACGTTGCTGCTTCCCGCCGGCACGCTGGCCGCGCAGCAAGTGCAGCAGGGCATGGTGGGTGCCGTGGCCTATCCGCTCTTCGACACGTATCTGCTCCCCTTCGAGATCGCGAGCTTGCTGCTGCTCGCCGCCATCGTGGGCGCCGTCGTGCTCGCAAAACGGAGACTCTAGGATGCTCCTCGGGTATGCGCTGGCGATATCGGCCGTGCTCTTTACGATCGGCGTCGCCGGCGTGTTGCTGCGCCGCAACGCGATCGTGATCTTCATGTGCGTCGAGTTGATGCTCAACGCCGTCAATCTCACGTTCGTCGCGCTGGCGCAGCGACTCGGCATCGGCGGGCAGATTTTCGTCTTCTTCGTCATGGCGGTGGCGGCGGCCGAGGCGGGGGTGGGACTCGCCATCATTCTGGCCGTCTTCCGGCATAAGCAGTCGGTC
>DASZNX010000123.1:0-5923 GCA_035551075.1 Gemmatimonadales bacterium
GCCTCGCCGTGCACGAATTCCGCGCCAAGCTCGAGCGGCACGGGCGAGCGGGGATCGTGGCGTGTGAAAATGCGACCGCCGATACGGGGCCGGGCTTCAATGACCGTGACGCGCAAGCCGGCCTGCGACAGGTCCCGCGCGGCCGCGAGGCCGGCGGCTCCTGCTCCGAGGACCAGCACATCGACGCGTTTACGGTCGGAGGACATGCGGGGGATACCGTTCGGTCTGTTCTCAGTTCCAACGTGCGGGGTATATCGGCTCATGGCAACTACAGCAGAGACCTGGACCAGCGCAGTGCCGTATTTGCCGCGCCGTTTGTCCCTCAAATCGCTCCGGGAAGCGGCCGAACACTGCCAGGGCTGTCCTTTATACAGTCACGCCACGCAGACCGTCTTTGGCCAGGGGCGGCGCGACGCGCGCGTCATGCTGGTCGGAGAGCAGCCCGGCGACGCCGAAGATCGCCAGGGCGCGCCGTTTGTCGGTCCCGCCGGCCGGGTCCTGAACGAGGCACTGGAGACGGCGGGGATCGATCGCGATGATGCCTACGTCACCAACGTGGTGAAGCACTTCAAGTGGATCGCGGTGCATCGCCGGCGGATGCACAAGAAGCCGAACGCCCGCGAAGTCGCCGCCTGTCTCCCCTGGATCGACAAGGAAATCGAAGTCGTAAAACCCCGCATCCTGGTGTGCATGGGCGCCACGGCCGCCCAGGCGCTGCTGGGTCCCAAGATTCGGGTGACCCGCGATCGCGGAGTCCTGACGCCGAGCCGCCTCACGCCCGAGGGCTGGGCGCTCGCGACTGTGCACCCGTCATCCATCCTGCGCCAGCAGACGAGTGAAGACCGGCACCGCGAGATGGATCTGTTCATCGCCGATTTGCGCGTGGTCGCCAATGCCCTCGCCGATGGTGGGGGGCGGGGTTAACCCCGAACCACACCTAACGACGGATGCAATGCTCCGCCCGGTGACGAGATACTCCAGTCGAAGGCACTACTACTCAGGAGATCGTCATGCGCACTCGACTCATGCCACACTTCACCCTGCTCGCGGCCGCGCTGGTCGCGGCGGCGGCCTGCGGTCCCCAAAAGGCCCGCGGCGAGAACGCTGTGAAGGTGACCGACATCGATGTGGGCCGCTCGCTTACGGCGGACATCAAGATCGACAACAAGACCACGACGTTCCGGCCGTCCGACATGATCTACACGGTGGTCGAGGCGAAGGGCACCGGGCCCGCGACACTCGGCACGCGGTGGACGTTCCAGGACAACCAGGTGGTCAGCGAATCCACGAAGACGATCTCGCTCCAGGGCGACCAGCCGGTCCGCACCGAATTCCACATCTCCAAGCCCGATGGCTTGCCAACCGGCAAGTATCACCTCGTCGTGATGCTCAACGGGACGACCGCGGGCGAGAAAGACTTCGAGGTGAAATAGCCATGCCCGACAAAGAGACACTGGAACGCGCCGAGAAGGATAAGCGGGAAGGAAAGTCGCCGAGCACGCAGGCCGGTGAGTTCGTGCGCGAAGAGATGCATCACGTGCGCGAAGGAAAACACGGCGTCCGCAATGTAAAGCAGGCGATCGCGATCGGTCTTTCCAAAGCACGGCGCGCGGGCGTCGAGCTCCCCACGCGGAATCGGCAGGACGCGCGCGAGGAAGCGCGCGCGCAAAGCGGGACACGGCCCTCGCGGCGGCGGGCCCGCGCCGTGCGCGGCGCACTCAAACGGGAAGGCCGTGCTGGTGCATCGCATAGGGCGCTCGCGCGACAAGCGCATCAGGCTGCACGGCGTCGCACGCGCTCGCAACGCTCGCAGGCGGCCCGCCGGGCCGCTGCCACTCGCCGCCGCACGCGCTCGTGATAGACGAACGACTTTAAGAGCCTGACTGACTCGAGAAACCCCGTGCGTAGGCACTCAGGCTCTTAGAATCCTAGGTCTTCAGATACGCTCGTAGCTCGGATTCAATTTGTGAGTTCGGGACCGCGCGCGCTCCTGCATCCCGCGCGGCGCGCAACGCTGCCACATCGACGTGCGATCCAAACGCCAGCACAGGAACGCCGCGAGCGATCAACTCGCCAATGTGCTCTGGCGTTCCAGCCGCGCCCAGCTCGATGACGGCGAGCTCGTACGGTGCGTCGCGCACCGGCTCCCCGCCCCCTCTGCGAACGATTTCCTGAATTTTGCCGCGAAAGAACAGATCGCGGCATTCCACCAGCACCCGCTTCACCCCGCGAGCTTCTGCGTCAGATACTCGACGAGTTTCGCGGCGGCGACGCGATCCTGCTTGAGTGTATCGCGGTCGCGCACGGTGACGGTCTGATCCTGCGTCGATTGCCCATCGATCGTCACGCCGAACGGCGTCCCGGCTTCGTCCTGCCGCCGGTAGCGGCGACCGATCGATCCGCCGTCATCGTAGAAAACATTGAAGTGGCGCCGCAGGTCGTCATGAATCCGGTGGGCGAGCTCCGGCATGCCGTCTTTGTTCACGAGCGGAAATACGGCGGCTTTCAGCGGAGCGAGTGATGGCTTGAGTTTCAGCACGACGCGTTGCTCACCCCCCTCTTCGGCTGCTTCAGTCCCGGCCACCTCTTCCTCACGGTACGCGTCACACAACACCACCAGCGTTGTGCGATCCGCGCCCGCCGAGGTCTCCACAACGTAGGGGATGAAGCGTTCGTTGGTCTTGGGATCAAGGTAGTCGAGCTTCTTGCCTGCGTGCTTTTGGTGATTCGACAGGTCGAAGTCAGTACGGTTATGAATGCCTTCGAACTCTTGCCAGCCGAATGGGAACTCGTACTGGATGTCGTAGGCGTCTTTGGCGTAATGCGCCAGCTCGTTCTTGTCGTGCTGGTGCCAGCGCAGCTTCTCGCTGCGAATTCCAAGCCCCTCCACCCACTTCATGCGCTCGGCGCGCCAGAGCTCGAACCACTGGTTCTCGCTGCCCGGCTTGACGAAGAACTGCATCTCCATCTGCTCGAATTCGCGCGTGCGGAAGATGAAATTCCCCGGCGTGATCTCGTTGCGGAACGCTTTGCCGATCTGCGCGATGCCGAAGGGAATCTTCTGGCGCGAGGACTGCAGCACGTTCAGATAGTTCACGTAGATCCCCTGCGCGGTTTCCGGGCGCAGGTAGATCACGGCGGCCTGCTCCTCCACCGGCCCCATGAACGTCTTGAACATCAGATTGAATTGACGCGGCGCGGTGAGCGTGCCCTTCATGCCGCAGACGGGACATTGCGCGTCCGGTTGGCCCGGCGTGCCCTTGATCCGCGGGTCGTCGGCGCGAAAGCGGTTTTTGCAGTGCTTGCAATCGACGAGCGGATCGGTGAAGCCTGACACGTGTCCCGAGGCTTCCCAGACCTTGGGGTGCATGAGAATCGCGGCATCGAGGCCCTCGATGTCGTGACGCTCGTGCACCATGGAGCGCCACCACCGCTCCTTGATGTTCTTTTTCAGCTCGACACCGAGCGGCCCGTAATCCCACACGGAGCCCAGACCACCGTAGATCTCGGAGGATTGAAACACGAAGCCGCGTCGCTTGGCCAGCGACACCAGCTTGTCCATGGTCTTATCGGCAGTTGTGGCGGGCGACATGGGAGCCGGAAGTTAAATGTGCAGCGCCTCGCGCGCGACCTGCTCCGCCATCCGCGCCAGCGCGTGTCCGTCCAATATGCGGCCGTCACCGTCGCCACCCACCGCCTGGACGCCGATCATGCTTTCGACCTTCCCGGCGATCACGGCGACCTTCTTCTTTGCGGCCTGCGCCCGGCGGACGACTTCCCCGGGAGCCTTGCCGACCAGCGAAGTGCGATCGAACACGCCTTCGGCGGTGATGACGAGATCGGCCTTGGCCAGTGCCGCATCGAAACCGGCCCGTTCCAGCACCCAATCGGCTCCGCTCGCGAGCTCCGCCCTGGCGAAGAAAACGAGCCCGGCCGCCAGCCCGCCGGCCGCGCCGCCCATCGGCATCGTGCCCAGCTCGGGACGCCCAGCCTGGGACCAGAGCTCCGCGAGACGCGTGAGTCCCGCGACGAGCTGTGGGATTTCTTCCGGGCGGGCGCCTTTTTGCGGCCCAAAGACGGGCGCGGCGCCATTCGGACCTATTAACGGCGTCGCAACGTCGGCCAAGGCCACCACCCGCGCGCTGAGTCCCCAACCCGGCGCAAAAGAGGCGAGGTCCGCGAGCGATCCTCCGCCATCGGGAAGCGGTTCGCCGCCGGCATTTTCGAACGTCCAGCCCAGGCCGCGCGCCGCGCCCGTTCCGCCGTCCACGGTTGCGGTACCGCCGAGTCCCACGACGATGGTGTGGGCACCGCGATCGGCCGCGGTCCAGATCAGCTCGCCGACACCACGCGTCGTCGTGCGCAGCGGATCGCGATCCTCCGGTTCAACAAGCGCGAGACCGCAGGCGGACGCGCTCTCGATAATCGCGGTCTCGCCGTCGATCCATCCGAGCTCCGCGGAGACGCGATCGCCGATCGGGCCGGTGACCTCGAGGCGCTCGCGCAGCGCGCCCGCCGGCAGAACCACATCGAGCAGGCCATTGCCGCCGTCGGCCACGGGACATTCCAGCACCGAGGCGCCGGGAAGAGCGCGGCGTACGCCGCTCGCGATCGCTTCGGCGACCTGACGCGGACCGAGAGTTCCCTTGAAGGCAGCTGGGGCTATCAGGACAACGGGAGGCATGTGGATACAATAACAGACGCCAGGGCGCCAAGACGCCGAGGCGCCATGATGAGCAAAGCACCTGGAAACGAGAAACCCCCTGGGTTGCCCCAGGGGGTGATCGCCTGCCGCACACCGTGCGCCCTAGAACCCGATGTGAGCGAAGCGAACTCCTTCTCGCAAATCGGGCAGGCGCACCGTTGCCTCTGGCAGCCGGGCTATCTCATGACAACCGAGACCCCTTAGCTTTGCGCCCCGTCGTCACCGACGGTTTGCCCTTTGCAGAGAATCCGCGTCACTTCTAAGCAAAAAGAATGCCCTCCTGTAACCTCAGTCACCGCACTACCTCCAATCGGAGCACAGATGGCGTCTTATACGGTATTCTGCAACAGTCGTTGCAGAACACGGTGTCCTGTTAAACTTCAATAATCTGATCCCGCCTCGTCCCCACGCTCACATATCGAATCGGTGCTCGCGCCAGATCCTGTAACCGGTCGAGGTATGCCCTCGCTTCCGCCGGCAAGTCCGCCAGCCGCCTCACCTCCGACAGCTTTTTCTTCCAGCCAGGAACCGCTTCGTAGATCGGCTCGACACGCGCGATCGTCTCCACATCAGGCGGCATACTGTCGATGATTTCGCCGTCGAGTCGATAGCCCACCGCCACCGGTATTTCCGCGAACGAATCGAGGACGTCCAGCTTCGTGACGGCCAGCCCGGTGAGTCCATTGACTCGCACCGCATAGCGAACGACTACCGCATCGAACCAGCCGCAGCGCCGCGGCCGACCCGTCGTCGCGCCGAATTCGCCTCCCAGCTCGCGAATGCGCTCGGCGACATTGGGCGCGGCTTCGGTCGGCAACGGTCCGTTCCCGACCCGCGTGGTGTAAGCCTTCACCACGCCGATCACCGCATCGATCGCCGTGGGGCCGATTCCCACACCGACCGCGGCGCCACCGGCCGTTGTGTTCGAGGATGTAACATAGGGATAGGTACCGTGGTCGACGTCGAGCAGCGCTCCCTGCGCGCCCTCGAGCAACACAGACTCCCCCCGCTCCAGCGCTTCCCATACGACACGCCCCGCATCGACCGCGAGCGGCAGCAGACGCGGCGCCAGACGTTCGAGCAGCTCGACGTGCTCGTCCGCATTGGCCTGCTCGCCGCTCGCGGCTCCCAGCATCCCGAGCATTTGATTGGCGGCAGCCACTCGCGCCCGCACGAGCTCTTTCGCGCGCGTGAGGTTCCGGAGGTCGCCCACCCGCA
>DASZNX010000124.1:0-1594 GCA_035551075.1 Gemmatimonadales bacterium
CACGTGGTTCGTGCTGAAGTACCTGCTCGGATTCGACAACGTGAAAAACTACGACGGCTCGTGGACCGAGTGGGGCAACCTGGTCGGCGCGCCGGTGGAGAAGCCTTGACGTCGACGGACGCGAAAGACGACATTAACCGCAAAGAACGCAAAGAAGACAATTAACCGCAAAGAACGCAAAGACACAACCGCAAAGAATGAGATGAAGCGGCTGGCTCTCCCGAACGTGGTAGCTTGCGCTCCACAAGTAAGTAACGCGCTCAAGGCGCAAAGGAGTAGCCAGCCATGGAGTATGGTGCCATCGATTTGCACACGCGGCGAAGCGAAATCCGCATTGAGAACGAAACAGGCACGGTCGTGTTCGCGGACCGGGTCGATACGACGCGTCAGGCGTTGGCGCGGGTGTTTGAGCGCCGGCCGCGGCTGCGCATTCTGCTCGAGAGCGCGACGGAGAGCGAATGGGTGGCCCAGTGTTTGGAAGGGCTGGGCCATGAGGTGATCGTCGCCGATCCGAATTACGCCCCGATGTACGCGCACCGCAATCGGCGCGTGAAGACGGATAAGCGGGACGTCGCCGCGCTCGTCACGGCGTGCCGGTTGGGGATCTATCGGCCGGCCGCGCGCGTCGGCGCGGCGCAGCGGCGACGGCGGCAAGAGCTGCGCGTGCGGCGGCACCTGGTCGCGGTCCGCACGGATACGATCAATCTGCTGCGCACGTTGATCCGTCAGGAGGGATTGCGCATGCCGGCGGGCGCGAGCGAGCGGATCCTGGCGCGCCTGGATCGCGTCGAAGTGCCCGAGCCACTGGCTGTGGTGCTCAGCCCGCTGCGGACGATCTTGCGCAAGGTCCAAACGACGCTCGACGAGATTGACGAACAGATCGAGCGGCTGACCAGCACCGACGACACGGCCCAACGGCTGATGACGGCGCCTGGCGTCGGCCCGATCGTGGCGCTCACCTTTGCCGCGGTCCTCGATACCCCGACACGATTTGGCGGCGACGCGCGGCGGGCGACAGCCTTCCTGGGTCTTGTGCCGCGCGAAGCCAGTTCGGGCGAGCGCTGTCACAAAGGCCACATCACCAAAGCGGGCCCGTCGGAGTTGCGGAGCTTGCTCATCCAGGCCGCGTGGGTCATCTGGCGCGGTCGGAGCGCGGAGGGCGCCGCCTTACGGGCGTGGGCGCACGCGCTGGCGGCCCGCCGGGGCCGCCGCATTGCGATCGTCGCCTTGGCGCGGCGGTTGGCGCGGATTCTGTTTGCGATGTGGCGTGACCAGCAGGCGTTTCGCAGTCGCGTCCACGCGGCGGCGGCATAACCGACGGCAGAGCGAGGGAACAGTGATGTCAGTTCAAGATTAAGTGGCCACCCCCGACAGCTGGGACGTGAGTGCGATTTGCGCGCTGGCCGCACCTGAGAGCCGTCGCTAAGAATGCACCGCGTCCCTTCGCATCTCACACTGCGCGGCGACCTGCGCGTCGCCTGAACGAGCGCGAATAGGAGACTGACGGAGGTCGCCGTTGGCGATCCTCCCCTAACAACAAGAGCGCGGTCGGGGGGACGGACACAGACACAGTTGGGCTCACTCGAGGGCCGCC
>DASZNX010000125.1:0-3603 GCA_035551075.1 Gemmatimonadales bacterium
GATGAGAATCACCGCGAAGCCGAGGGTGAGTGTCAGGGTGCCGCCCTCGCGCCGGATCTGCCGCGACTCGCCGGCGTAATCGACGCTCATGCCCGGGGCATTGACGGAAGCGGCCGCGTTCTCGAGCACCCGCAGCCCTTCCTCTTTAGTAACACCCGGCTTTACGGCGCCGAACACGCGCGCCGAATTCCGTTGCTGAAACCGTGTCAATGCGCGCGGGGCCGTCGTCGCCTCGATCCGCGTGAACGTCGAGACCGGCACGAGCTGGCCTGTCGGCGTTTTGATCTTCAGATCGAGCAGGGGGCCCACCGTGCGGCGATCGTCGTCGCCGATCTGCGGGATCACTTTGTAGCTGCGATCGAAGTAGTTGAACCGATTCACGTAGCCGCCGCCGAGCGCCGTGCCCAGCTCGCGTCCGACCGTCGCGAGGTCCAGGCCGAGATCGGCGATCTGATCGCGGTCGATCACGACGCGTGCTTCGGGCAAATCGATTTTGAGATCGGTGTCGACGTACAGGAACTTGCCGCTCTGCCAGCCCGCACCGACCACCGCGCCCGCCGCCTGCAGCATCTGCTCAGGCGGTACGTCATTCTGCAGCACGAGCTCGACATCGTATTGGCCGGGCGTAGGCAGCGGCGGATCGAGATGCGGGAATACGCGCACTCCCGGGATCTGCGACACCGCGCCGTACAGCGCGGGGAACACCTGCAGCGTTGTGCGCTGCCGTTCGTGCCAGTCCTTTGCAACCATGCCGCCGAACGCACCCCACGACGCCGTCAACGACCACATGAACTTGGCTTCCGGGAACGACCGCACGGTCCTGACGAGGTCGAGCGAGGCCTTGTTGTTGGCCGCGAGCGACGCGTCAGGTGGCACGTCCATGAACAAACTGATGTGACTCTGATCCTCCACCGGCGCGAGCTCGCGCTTGGAGAACGTATAGAGCGGCCATGCCGCGACCATGACGAGGAGCGCGGCCACCACGATGGCGGGGCGCATTTGGAGCGCGCCGTCCAGCAGGCGGGCGTATCTCGCCTTCACCGCTTCGAACGCGCGATTCACGAGCTTCGTCAGGCGGCCTTCTTTCCCCTCCGCATGCACGAACCGCGAGCTCATCACCGGGGACAGAGTAACCGCGACGATGCCGGACACGATGACCGCGGCGGCGAGGGTGATGGCGAACTCGAGGAACAGCGAGCCGGTGAGACCGCCCTGGAAGCCGATCGGCGCGTACACCGCCGCGAGCGTGATCGTCATCGCGATGATGGGACCGACCAGCTCGCGTGCGCCGATGAGCGCCGCTTGCACGCGAGTCAGGCCCTCGCGCACGTGCCGCTCGACGTTCTCGACCACCACGATGGCGTCGTCCACGACGAGACCCACCGACAGCACGATCGCGAGAATCGTCAGCAGGTTGAGGCTGAATCCGAAAGCCATCATCACGATCCCGGCGCCGATCAACGACACCGGCATGGCGACCAGCGGCACGAGCGCCGTACGGACAGAGCCGAGGAACAGGAAGACGACGAGGGCGACGATGAGGATCGTCTCCATCAGCGTCTTGGTGATCTCCTTCAGGGCGTCCTGCATGAAGATCGTGCCGTCGTACGCAACGCGGAGCTGAATATCGGGCGGCAGCGTCGGCGTGATGCGCGCGATCTCGGCGTGCAGGCGGTGTGAAACCTCGATCTCGTTGCTGCCGATCGTCGGCCAGACGCCGACGTAGACCGCCTCCTCGTCGTTGAATTTCGCGATCATGTCCGCTTCTTCGGCGCCGAGCTCGACCTTGGCGACGTCGGACAGCCGGACGACCGAGCCGTCCCGATCGGTGACGATCAGGTTTTCGAACTCGGCCGGCGAGCGGAGGTCGGTATTGGCGAGGAGGTCGACCTGGACGAGGTTGCCCTTGGTCTGGCCCACCGCGGCGAGATAGTTGTTCCGCTGGAGCGCGGCATATACGTCGCCGGGCGACAGGTTGTGAGCCGCGAGCCGGTCGGGATCGATCCACACGCGCATCGCGATCGGCCGGCCGCCCACGATGTCGGTCCGCTGCACGCCGGCGATCGTGGCGAGCTGCGGCTGCATCGTGCGCGTGAGCCAGTCGGTGATCGCCGGGATATCGCGCTGTTTGGACGAGAAGCTGAGATAGAACGACGCGTACGGACGATCGGCGCGCTGCACTTCCACCTGCGGCGGCTGCGCCTCACCGGGGAGCTCGGCGCGCACCTGCTGCAGTCGAGCCGTGACTTCCGCGAGCGCGGCGGTGCTGTTCTGGTTCAGCTTGAGGTGGACCGTGACCGTGCTGACGCCGGCGCGGGAGTTGGACTCGACGTAATCGATCCCGCTGATCGCCGAGACCGCGCGCTCGATCGGCGTGGTGAGAAACCCCCGCACCGCTTCGGCGCTGGCGCCGTAGTAGACCGTCGTGATCACGACCGACGAGCTCTGGATGTTCGGGTATTGCTGAACAGGCAGCGTGCTGAGCGCCCGCCAGCCGACCAGCACGATCGCCAGATTGACGACCGCCGCCAATACCGGATGCCGGATGAACGTGTCGGTGAACGAGCGCATCACTGTGCTCCCTTTGGCGCAGCGAGTGCCGAAGCGGCCGGTGCGACCTGAACGGATTCACGCAGTTTGAACGAGCCGGACGCGGCGACCTGCTCGCCGGCGTTCAGACCTTCAAGGATGACGATTTCATCGCCGAGCATGGGCCCCGCGCGGACGGCCCGCTCGTGCGCGCGCAATTTGCCCAGCGAGTCCTGCGAAATGACGAAGACGTGGTCTCCCTCGGGTCCGCGGCGGACGGCACTCACGGGAATCACGACCGCGTCGATCGTCGCGCCTGCCGGCACGAGCACGCGAACCGAGGACCCCGGCGCGGGGATTTGCGCCCCCACGATCGTCGCCCGTACCATCGTCGTGCGCGTGGCAGGATCGACGCGCGAATCCACGGCGACGATCCGGCCGGCGATCGGAGCCGCGTCACCGACGAGCACACCGACCTCCTGACCGATGCGCAATTGAGCAGCGACCTGTTGCGCCACGGTGAAATCGACGTGCGCGGCACCCTCGACTCCCTGCAGCGTCGTGAGCTGGGTGCCTTCGTTCAGATATTGGCCGGGGTGCACGTCGGTAATGCCGACGCGAGCGCGGAACGGCGCGCGAATCGTCTTTTTGGCGATGATCGCTTCAGTGCGGGCAATCTGCGCCTGGGCGATATCCCGTTCGGCCCGCGCCCGATCGACCTCTTCCTCAGACGCCCCACCGGCGCGACGCAACCGCTCGAGCCGGGCGAGGCTCGTCTGCGCGAGCGCGGCCTGCGCCTCCTGACCACGAAGGTCCGCCTGTTCGACGGAGACGTCGAGCGCCACGAGCACAGCGCCCGAGTCCACGATGCGGCCGGGAACGAGGGCAACCTCGCTGACGGTGCCGGAGAGCTCATTGCGTAACGTGATGGAACGGAGCGCGAGCACTGTGCCGATCGACGTCGTGGTGGCGCGATGCCGTTGCGCCTCGGCGACCGCCGTTGTGACCGCCTCGACGGGCTCGGGTTGATGATAGGCCGCGATCGCGGCGGCGCGTGCGCCGGCGACCTTCCAC
>DASZNX010000126.1:0-3889 GCA_035551075.1 Gemmatimonadales bacterium
GTTTCGTGACACACTGGGAATCACGAACACGCTCTGGCTCCATCGGGGGATCGCGGGCGATGATACGCACGGCCACGTCGACGATCTCTGCCGCTTCGTGAATCCGGGGACCGTCGTGCTGTGCCGCGAGGACAACCCGAAAGATGTGAACTACAAGCCGCTCGCCGAGAATCGCGAGCGGTTGCAGGGCATGCGTCTGGAAACTGGACGGGCGGTCGAGGTGATCGATCTCCCGATGCCCGCGCCGCTGTTCTTTGAAGGAGTCAGGCTGCCGGCGAGCTACGCGAACTTTTACATCGCCAATGCCGGCGTGCTCGTGCCGACGTTCAACGATCCAAAAGACCGAATCGCATTAGGGATTCTCGCGGAGTGCTTTCCCGATAGACCAGTGGTAGGGATTCACGCCGTCGATTTGGTGTGGGGCCTGGGAACGCTGCACTGTCTCACGCAACAGGAGCCGGCGCCCTAGTCGTCGGGCCGCTCCTGGCAGCCGGCAGCCGCCACCAGGAGCGGGACCGATATCAGCAGGCTATGGAAGCTGCCAGATCTCAACGCGGTTCCCCGTGAAGATCGGAATGAGCAGGCGATTGCGCTTCGCGTCGTAACCAATATCGGCCGGACTCGGCACGCCCTTGATCAGATTTGTGCCCTCGCCGTTCTGATAGCGATAGACCGACGAGTCGGCCCAGCTCGACACCCAGACCGCGCCCTTCACGATTTCCACGCCGTCAAACTGACCCGGCCCGCTGGCGAACGATGTGACCTGCTTCTCTCCCGGCTTCCATGTCACCAGCTTACTTCCCCCAAATGGCACGACAATGAAGCGTTGGTTGCCCGCGTCCCAGGTGATGCCGTTCGGCCGGCCCAGTGAATCGCCCTTGAACGCCACGCTGACCTTGTGGTCCGGGGCAATCCGGAAGATTTGATCGGTTCCGGCGTGCTCGGGACCCTTGGCGCCGAAGCGGATCGCCGTGTCGGTGATGTAGAGAGAGCCGTCCGGAGCCGCGGCAATGTCGTTCAGGAATACCGCGCCAGGAATCGGCACCGTCGCGACCGGCGCAGCGGTACGCGCGTTATACGCTCGCACCACATCGATGTCGGCGACCCAGAGGGTATCGTGCACGAGCGCCAAGCCTTTCGGCGCGTTCAGCCCGCCCTTGATGAACGCGCTGTCGCGCACCGTCCCGGCTGGCAGCACCACGCTGATGTAGCCGTTGCCGTCTTTCGCGTTGGGTTGGCCATTGATGTTCGAGACGAAGTAGACATCCTGCGCCGAATCCCATTTCACAGACTCTGGAGTCCGGAAGCCTTCTACTGTCGCAGTCTTCACCGGCCCTGACGACTGAGCCGCGCTGCCCGTGCTGCCCGCGCTGCCCGCGCTGCCCCCCGATGGCTTTTGCTCTTTCGCCTTGCATGCGCCCAGCACCGCCACGGCCGCGCATAGCGCCATGACTTTCATTGCAATTGTCTCCGGGAGTTGTGTGTGCTAGAACGATAATTTCCCATCGAATGGAAAACGATAACGCGACCGATCGTGTCACGCATCACAGGCAGGATGGTCTGATACATTTGTCCAACTTGGGCTAATCCTCTTGTTGCCTCCAAACTAATTCACTAGGGTGGCTAGGTCTAAATCCAATGATCTAGGAGTTGGTCATGAGACTCGGCCACATACGGGGCAAGCACCTTGCAGTTAGTGGATTGCCCATGCTGCTATCCGTTTTGCTGTTCGCTTGCACGGTCGATTCCACTGGGACTGGGATCACGACGCCGCCACCCCCACCCCCACCACCGCCACCGCCGGCTCACTCCGGGTGGCACGTGTCGCCGAGCGGCAGCTCGAGCGCCAAGGGGACCGCCGATCAGCCGTGGAGCCTGAGCTATGCGCTCGGCGGAGCGGGTGGTCGGATCCAGCCTGGTGACACCGTGTGGATGCATGGTGGGACCTATCACGACGGGCCGTACGTCGCGACCGTCGCCGGCGCACCCGGACAGCCCGTCGTGATTCGGGAATATCCGGGCGAGCGCGCCATCATCGACGTCGCGGGCACGACGTCAACGACCGCCCGCGGCGACGCCTTCGTCGTGAAGGGCGCGTGGACGATCTGGTGGGGCTTTGAGATGATGGACTCCGATCTGGACCGCTATACGAGCACGCGGTCGAACATGATGATCAACTACGCCTCGAACACCAAGTACATCAATCTCGTCATTCATGACGGAGGGATCGGGCTGTACACCTGGGCGCAGGAAACCAACGTGGAGATCTACGGATCGATCTTCTACAATAACGGGTGGCAGACGTCGGTGCGGGGCGGCGGGCACGGGCTCTATCTGAAGAGTGATGCCGGTCCGGTCCTGGTCAAAGACAACATCATGTTCAACCAGTTCGGATACGGGGCGCAGATCTATTCGGAGCCCGGCGATGGTAACCTGGTGAACATCACACTGGACGGGAATGTCGCCTTCAATAACGGCTCACTTTCGACCGAATGGCCGAATTCCAGCAGCGCCAACCTGCTGATGGGCGGCGAGGTTCCGGTTCAACAGGGCCGTTTCGTGAACAACATGACGTATTTCTCGCCCGGGACCGGCATCTACAACATGAGGATGGGTTTCGAGAACTACTCGGGTAACGACATCACCGCGCAAAACAATTACGGCGTCGGTGGGACTTATGTGCTCGCGGTGGGCTATTGGAATCAGCTGACGGCAACCGGCAATCGGCTGTTTGGCACGAGCCACGTCCTGCAGCTCAACGACACGACGCTGTCGGGCTTCGTCTGGAATACCAACACCTACCGGACCGACCCGCTCGCCGCGGCGTGGCAGTACAACGGCGTTGATTACGGATTCAGTGCGTGGACGCTCAAAACCGGTCTAGGACTCACCGACATTACACAGTCGGTAAGCCCCGCGACGCCTCAAGTCTTTGTCCGCCCGAACGCGTACGAGCCGGGACGCGCGACCGTAGTCGTGTATAACTGGGGCCGGAGCTCCAGCGTATCCGTGGATCTCGGGGGCGTGCTGCCTGCCGGTGCGAGTTACGAGGTTCGCAACGTGCAGGATCTGTTCGGCGATCCTGTTACGAGCGGAACGTCCACGAACGGATTAATCAATATTCCGATGGGCGGAGTGGCCCCACCCACGCCGATTGGTAGCGTGCCGCATATGCCGATGCGGACGGGGCCCGATTTCGACGTGTTCATCGTCAGAAAGACTTCCTAAGACGACAGGTGCTTCACAGGAACGGCCCGGCCACCACTCGGTGACCGGGCCGTTCGTCTTCCTGACTCCAAAAGCGGCATTGCCCGCGCCACAAGTCATAGTTCCCCCGAGTCACGCTTGCCCACGGGCGGCATGCTTCGTGCTGCATGACGAAAGCGGAGCCTTGCGGGGGTGTCGCTCGTGTTTCCCGAACTCGTTTGTCCGCTGGACAGGCAGTCGTTGGACGCGGATGCCACAAGATTGATCTGCGCGCAACGGCACGAGTGGAGCATCGATGCCAGCATCCCGCGCATGATCGTCGACCGGCACAACTATACGGACGCGTTCGGGCTTCAGTGGAACACGTTCCGCAAGACGCAGCTCGATTCCTACTGCGGCACCGACATCTCCTTGAAACGCGCCCGGCGCTGCATCGGTCCCGAGGCGTGGGCATTCCTGCATGAACATCCCAGCGAGGTGCTCGAAGCGGGTTGCGGTGCGGGACGTTTCACGGAGGTTCTGCTTGGGACGGGCGCGTCGGTGACATCGGTCGATCTCAGCAACGCCGTCGAGGCGAATCAAGAGAACTTCCCGCAGAACGATCGGCATCGTGTCGTGCAGGCCGATCTGCTGCGCCTTCCGTTCGCGCCGCGGCAATTCGATCTGGTGTTCTGCCTCGGTG
>DASZNX010000127.1:0-2184 GCA_035551075.1 Gemmatimonadales bacterium
GCGATACTCGGCGGCGAACGGCATTGCCGTGAACATCTCCACCGTCATCTGCGGGATCATGGTTTTGAATTCGGGCTGCAGACCTGAGGTGTCATAGGCGACCGACGCCGCGATGAGCTTGTTCACTTTCTCCGGGTGCCGGATCGCGAGCTGCAGTCCCGCGCCGGCGCCCATCGAGTAGCCGAAGACGTCGGCCTTTTTCAGACCCACGGCGTCCATGAACGCCGCCACGTCGTCTGCCAGGTTGGGATACGTGATGGGCCGATCGATGTCGGTGGTGCGGCCGTGGCCCTGGAACTCGAGCGCGTAGACCTTGTGCGTCCGCGCGAGCCGCGGAATGATCGCGCCCATCGCCGGAATGTTCATGTAAGCGCCGTGCAGCACGATCAGCGGCTCGCCCGTGCCGGACACTTCGTAATACATCTGCATGCCGTTGACCGGGACGCGGTGGCCCACGGGAGCGGCGCGCCGCGGGGCGGCCTGCGCGCTCACCACGGCTGGAGTCGCGAGCAGCGCGAGAGCAAGGGTCAGTTGCGTCGTGTTCATCAGAAATCCTCCTGTTGGCGGTCGTCAGGGGAACGCCGTTACCGCCGCAAAACACGGCGCTGGACGCCGTGTCGAAATCTCACCGATTCTTGGGTCAGTGTGATAGCACATTATAGGGCGAGGACTTACGGAAGCCGGTCTTCCAAGTATGGTTGTTGCGGCGAACAGCGAGCATGCGCCGCACTGGTTTTACACTCATCGAGCTCATGATCGTCGTCGTGATCATCGGCCTCCTCGCCGCGATCGCGATTCCGAAGTTCGCCAACACCAAAGAAAAAGCGTACATCGCATCGATGCGCTCCGACCTCCGCAACTTGGTGACTGCGGAGGAGGCCTACTATGCCGACTCCATCGCCTATACCGACCAAACCGACTGCAACCACCCGCCGGCGCCGGGCAGCGCCGCCTGGTGCCCGTCGGCGGGGAACACGCTCGACAAACTGAAAGCCCGGCAAGGCGGCTGGACCGCGCAAATGTCGAACGCCAACACCAAGATCCAGTGTGCGATTTATGCCAGCGGGGCGACGCCGTTCCCGCCCGCTAAGAACACTGACCCGGAAGGCACGCCGGTCTGTCGCTAATTTGCGCGGATTACAACATCGCCCACGACGCGCAGCGTCGGCGCCTCGAGTTCTTCGCCCGCCGCGGACCTAACCAACGTCTTGTTGTGCTGTAGAATTCAGTTGGCGGAGTTCCTCTACAACCGAGGTCGGGGGAGTCCTCATGGCAATTTCCGAGCGGGAGAAGCGGGAGATCGAGGCGGCCAATGCCTCTGGCAAAACGCCGGTCATCTTCATCCACGGTCTCTGGCTTCTGCCGAGCAGCTGGGCCAAGTGGGTGGACTTCTTCAAGCAGGCCGGTTACGCGGCGTTGACGCCGGACTGGCCGGGCGATCCGGAAACGGTTGAACAGGCGCGGGCGAACCCGTCGGCCCTCGCGAAGAAGACGTTGAAGCAAATCGCCGATCACACCACCGAGGTCATCAGGGCCTTGAACAAAAAGCCAGTACTCGTAGGGCACTCAACCGGGGGACTGGTCGCGCAGATGCTCGGCGGCGAGGGCCTCGCGGTCACCACGGTGGCGATCGATCCGGGTGTCTTCCGCGGTGTGCTGCCGCTGCCCGCTTCGGTGCTCAAGGGCGTCGGTCCGTTCTTGCTCAATCCGCTCACGCGCGGGCGCGCGATCTCGCTCACCTTCGAGCAGTTCAAGTTCGGCTGGGCGAATGCGCTGGACGAGAAAGAGGCGAAGCACCTCTACGACACCTTCCACGTCCCCGGCTCCGGGATCGCGCTCGTGCAGATGGGCAAAGCGAACATCAACCCGTGGACGGAGGCGAAGGTGAACACGAAGAACCCCGCCCGCGGTCCGCTGCTGATCGTCGACGGAGAGAAGGATCACACGGTGCCATGGGCGATCGCGCACGCGACGTACCAGCGGCAGAAGCGCAATCCGGCAGTGACCGAGATCGTGAAGATCCCGAACCGGGGCCACTCCCTGACGATCGACCACGGCTGGCGCGAAGTCGCGCAGACCTCGCTCGACTTCGTCAAGCGGTTCGCTTAGAAGTCAGCGATTGCGTTTCACCAGCGACTCGAGGGCCTCGAGCGCTTCGCCGGCCGCGGACAGACGCTCCACTTC
>DASZNX010000128.1:0-1843 GCA_035551075.1 Gemmatimonadales bacterium
CTGAGCGACCGTCACGACAATCGAGTCGGGAGCAAAGCCGAGGCGAGCCCCGCGCAGCCGATACGATCCGAGTGGCAGATTATCGATTCGAAAGGACCCGTCTTCGCGCGTGCGGGCGCTATAACTCGTGCCCAGGAGTTGCACGGTCGCACCGGGAACCGGGCGCGCTGTCGAGTCCACCACGCGTCCCGCGATGTAGCCGGCGCCTTGCGCGGCAAGGATCGCGGTCAGCGTACAGGTCAGCAAAACGGTAAAGATGACGGAGTAACGGCGGGCGCATGACATGGGAGACCTCCGCGCTCTGAAACGTGAACCGGTAAATGTTCGCACCCAGAGATTGCGCCGCGGAGGTGACTGATTGGCGACTGCCGTGTAACAACTCGATCAAGCAGTAACGTTTCAGCCTGGATACTGCGCGTGAATCCATCCCTCAATTCCAGGCGACATGGCATCCGCAACAACACGCTGAATCGTGACAGACAATTGACGAAGAACTCGCTCGGCCGTGGCCGGACACCGGTCTATTCCGGCTCGTCCCAACGCCCTTGTCCATTGCCGAGGAGCATTCATGCATCGACCTGCTCGACACGCCACACAACTCGCCGGTATCCTCGCCGCTCTCGTCTTCGTCGCCTGTCAACGTGAACAACCCGTCGCACCGCTCGGACCGTCGCTCCAGGCCGACCGCGACGGACGCGAGCAGCGCCACGCGCGAGTACCCGACCGGCTGCAGCACCTCGTCGTCATTTACCTGGAGAACCACAGTTTCGACAATCTCTACGGTGAGTTTCCCGGCGCGGATGGACTGAGCAACGCCGCCGCGACCGAGACGCAGGTGGACGCGACTGGGACGCCGTTCGCTACACTCCCCCAGGTCTCGGGAGCCGCGTTTCCGGCGAACCTTCCCAACGCGCCATTCTCCATCGAAGCCTATGTCCCCGCCAACCAAAAGATCCGCGACCTCGTGCACCGCTTCTATCAGGAGCAGATGCAGATCGATGGCGGTCGGATGGACAAGTTCGCGCTCGTGAGCGACGCGAAAGGTGAAGTGATGGGGTTCTATCACACCGCGCCGCTGCCGCTTGCCGCGGAGGCCGCGAACTACACGCTGTGCGACAATTTCTTCCACGCTGCGTTCGGCGGGTCGTTCCTTAATCACATCTGGCTCGTTGCCGCGCGAACTCCCGTATTTCCGAACGCGCCGGCCTCCATAACGGCCGTGCTGGGTACTGACGGATCGCTCGTCAGCGACGGCGCAGTGACACCTGACGGATACGCGGTGAATACGATCTTCACGGTCAACCAGCCACACCCGGCGACGACCCCGGCCGCCAACCTGCTCCCGAATCAGACATTCGCCACGATCGGCGACCGCCTCTCGGAGCGGCACATCAGCTGGGCCTGGTACTCGGGTGGGTGGAACGATGCCCTCGCCGGTCACGCCGCTCCCTTGTTCCAATTTCACCATCAGCCATTCGCCTATTTCGCGAACTACGCCGATGGAACGGCGGCCAAGGCCGAGCATCTGCGGGATGAATCCGAGTTCATCGCCGCCGCGCAAGCCGGGCGGTTGCGCGCGGTGTCCTTCATCAAGCCGCTTGGCCCCGACAACGAGCATCCGGGATACGCCGACCTGACGACGGGCGAGAACCACGTTCTCGAACTCATCAACGCGGTGCGCAACGGTCCCGACTGGCCGACGACCGCGATCGTCATCACCTACGACGAGCACGGCGGTTTCTGGGATCACGTTGCGCCGCCAGTCGTGGACCGGTGGGGCCCTGGAAGCCGCGTGCCCGCGCTGGTCATCGCCCCATTCGCAAAGCGGCATTTTATCGACCAC
>DASZNX010000129.1:0-6599 GCA_035551075.1 Gemmatimonadales bacterium
GAGACGAGCCATGCTGGTACTCAACCCGCCGGGTCGCCCGCGGATGGTGGGAAGACACAGGGCTTCTCGTTCGATGAGTTCTTTGCCGGTGGCAAGCAGGGAGGCGGTGCGGGCGGCGCAGCAGGCGGAGGGGGAGGGGGAGGGGGGGGCGCTCAAGGGGGTAATGCACCGGCCGGCTCAGCAGACGCGGCAGGCGTGAAGACTCCAGGCCGCACCTCTGGTCGCTCGCAGCGACCACCGGAAGACGAGGCCGACGCCGATCAATTTCAGCAGTGGTTGAAGAAATTAAAATCGTAATCGCCGTGCTGAACGGCCCCAATCTCAATTTGCTGGGTGAGCGCGAACCGGAGGTGTACGGGCGCACGAGCCTTGCGGAGATCGAGCGGGCGACCCGCACTCGTGCCCGCGAGCTCGATGTCGAGTGCAGCTGGACGCAGACGAATCACGAAGGCGAGCTGGTGGAAGCGATCCAGGGTTTGAAGGATCGCACGCATGGCGCGGTGATCAACGCGGCGGCATTCACGCATACGAGCCTCGCCGTGCGCGACGCGCTGCTTGCGGTGCGCGTGCCATTTGTCGAAGTGCATCTCTCCAACATTTTCGGACGCGAACCGGAGCGCCGCCGTTCCCTGCTGGCGGATCTCGCGGTCGGCGTCGTGACGGGTTTCGGGCCGGACAGCTATCGACTGGGACTCGAGGGGATCGTCGGTTATCTCAAAGCTCGATAAACGTCTCGAGCGTCACGCCGCGCTGGCCGCGGTGCTCGAGGCGGAAGGCTTGGACGCGCTGCTCGTGACCTCGCGTCCCAACATCCGCTATCTGACGGGCTTCAGCGGCTCGGCCGGGGTTGCGCTGGCGACCCGAAGCGCGCTGCTGGTGGTGACCGACTTTCGCTACGACGAACAGGCGCGGCAGGAGTGCGGGGCGGTGGCGCGCGTGGCAATCGAAGCGACGAGCGTGTGGGACCGCCTCTTCAAGGAGCTTCCCACGCTCGGCGGCAGCCTCGAGGTCATCGGGTTCGAGGCCCACTCGGTCACCGTGAAGGAAGCGGAGCGATTTTCGAGCAGTCCGGCGGCCACATGGCGCTGGCAGCCGGCGGGGGAGCTGGTCGAGCGGCTGCGCGTGCGGAAGGATGCCGGAGAAATCGCCGCCATTCGGTCCGCCGCCGCGCTCGCCGCCGCCGCGCTGCGGGAAACACTGGATACGGTGCGTCCGGCGCAAACCGAGCTCGAGATCGCGGCGCGGCTCGAAAGCGCGTTGCGGCGCCGCGGCAGCGAGGCGCACCCGTTTCCGACGATCGTGGCGAGCGGGCCGCGCAGCGCGCTCCCGCACGCGCATACCAGTAGCCGCACGGTGGCGGCCGGGGAGTGGCTGCTGCTAGACTTTGGCGCCGTTGTCGACGGCTATTGCGCCGATGTCACGCGCACCGTGATCGTGGGTGCCCGCGCCGACGAATCGCAGCGCGCGTTGTATGCGATGGTCCAGGATGCCCAGCGCCGCGCGCGCGAGGGAGTGCGCGCCGGCATGTCGGGCCGCGAGGCGGATGCGCTCGCGCGCGAGCCGATTGAAGCCCGCGGCTTCGGCGCGGCATTCGGACATTCGACTGGGCACGGGCTGGGGCTCGAGGTTCACGAAGCGCCCCGCCTCGCGCGCACGGTCGCCGAACCGTTGCCCGAGAATGCCGTCGTCACGATCGAGCCCGGTGTGTATCTCGCGGGACGCGGCGGCGTGCGGATCGAAGATGATGTGCATTTGTCGAGCGACGGACCTGTGTTGCTCACGGACGGTTGCACGGAGTTGTTGGAATTGGTGTGACGGGAGTGAGGTTCTTGGTCGACGCCGTTGACGTCCAATGCGTCGCCCGGTCTATTGGAGGTTCATGAAGCTCGACATCATCGCCCAGATCGTGCAGATCCTCAAGGACGCCCCGGAAGTGGGCGCCATCGAGATCCGCCGGGGTCTGTTCGGCGCATGGTCGTCGGTCAGAGTTTCCAAGGCCGGGCATGGCGGGACGAACGCGACCGGAGGAGGACATTTCATCGTCAGCCAGCCGGCCGGAGCGTCGACGCCGATCGGGGCTCCCGAAGCAGGTCAGGCCGCCCCGACGCAACCGCCCGCCGCTCCGAAATCCCAGCTCCTCGAGATCAAGTCCCCGATGGTCGGCACGTTCTATCAATCGCCGGAGCCTGGTGCACAGCCCTACGTGAAGGTTGGAACGAGGGTCACGTCGGGCCAGGTGGTCTGCATCATCGAAGCGATGAAGATCATGAATGAAATCGAGTCCGAGGTCTCCGGCGTCGTTCGGGAAGTTTCCGCGCAAAACGCGCAGCCCGTGGAGTTCGGACAAGTCCTTTTCCGGGTGGATCCGCATGGGTGAAGCGACGCAGAGCAATCTGCCGCAGTTCAACTTCAAACAGGCAATCACACAGATGGTGCAGCGCAACGGCTCCGACTTGCTGCTCAAGGTCGGCCGACCCGCCACTATCCGCGTGAATGGCGAGCTGGTGGCGCTCGATACCGCACCGCTCAAGCCCGAGGAGCTGAAGTCGCTCGCCGAGCAGATCATGACGCCCCGGCAGGTCAAGGAGTTCGCCGAGCACAAAGAGGCGGACTTTGCGATCGGTGTACCGGGCGTAGGCCGGTTCCGGACGAATGTGTACCAGCAGCGCGGCACCGTCGCCTTTGCGTTCCGGGCCATTCCCTACGAGGTGAAGCAGATCCGCGAGCTGAATCTTCCGGCCGTGCTCGAGGAGATCGCGCTCAAACCGCGCGGGCTGGTGCTGGTCACCGGGGTCACGGGGTCGGGAAAATCGACGGCGCTGGCCGCGATGATCAACCATGTGAACACGAACCGCCGGGTCAACATCATCACGATCGAGGACCCGATCGAGTTCCTGCACCGCGACCAGCACGCGAACATCTCGCAGCGCGAGGTGGGCAACGACACGCTGTCATTCAACTCGGCGCTGCGGCACGTGCTCCGGCAGGATCCCGATCTGATTCTGATCGGCGAGATCCGCGACATGGAGACGCTCGACACGGCCCTGAAGGCCGCGGACACCGGGCACATGGTCTTTTCGACGCTCCATACGACGGACGCAACGCAGACCATCAACCGCGTCATCTCGTTTTTCCCGCCGCACCAGCACGATGAAATCCGGCACCTGTTGTCGACCGCGCTGCAGGCGATCGTCTCGCTGCGTCTCGTGCCGCGCAAAGACGGCCGGGGGCGCGTGCCGGCAGCGGAAGTGCTGATCAATACGGCGGCCGTGGCCGACAACATCCGCGATCTCTCCAAGCAGCTCAACATTCCGGACCTGATCTCGGAAGGCTCGATTCAGTACGGGATGCAGAGCTTCGACCAGTCGCTGTTCCACTGGTACTCGCAGGGCGTGATCAGCTATGAGAGCGCGATCTTCTACGCGACCAATCCGAGCGAATTCGCGCTCAAGGTCTCGGGAGTCGACTCTTCGGGCAACAAGCTCGGCGCCGACCGGTCCGGGATCGAGCTGACGCCCTGATGTTCAAGAAAGTGCTGATCGCCAACCGCGGGGAAATCGCCCTGCGGGTGATCCGCGCGTGCAAGGAGCTGGGAGTCGAGACGGTGGCCGTGTACTCCGAGGCGGACCGGGAATCGCTGCATGTCCGGTTCGCCGACGACGACGTCTGTATCGGCCGGCCGCCCAGCCGCGACAGTTATCTCAACATTCCCCGCCTGATCGCCGCGGCCGAAATCACGGGCGCGGACGCGATTCATCCCGGCTACGGCTTCCTCGCCGAAAACGCCGAGTTCGCCGAGAAGGTCGCCGCCTCCAACATCACGTTCATTGGTCCGAGTCCCGAGCAGATCCGCCAGATGGGCGACAAGGCGGCGGCGCGCAAGCTCGCGCAGCAGCAGGGCGTGCCGACGGTGCCGGGATCGCCCGGGCCCGTCGAATCGCCGGAGGAGGGGCAGCAGATCGCCGCCGAAATCGGATTTCCGGTGATCATCAAAGCCGCGGCGGGAGGCGGCGGCAAAGGCATGCGCGTCGCGGTGGACGCGGATCAGTTCTCGCAATCGTTCAATCTCGCCAAGCAGGAAGCGCTGGCGGCATTCGGCTCGGGCGAGGTCTACATCGAAAAATACCTGGCGCGGCCGCGGCACATCGAGATCCAGATCATGGGCGATACGCACGGCAAAGTGATGCATCTGTGCGAGCGCGACTGCTCGGTGCAGCGGCGGCACCAAAAGCTCGTCGAGGAAGCGCCGTCTCCCGTCGTGGATCAGACGTTGCGCGAGGACATCGGGGACGCCGCGGTGAAGCTCGCGGAGGCGATCGGCTATGTCGGCGCGGGAACGATCGAATTCCTGCTCGACTCGGACGGCTCTTTCTATTTCATGGAGATGAACACGCGCATCCAGGTCGAACATCCGGTGACCGAGATGTGCACCAACTTCGACCTGGTGAAGGAGCAGATTTCCGTCGCCGCGGGCGCGCCGCTGGGCCTGATCCTGAACGGCAGCCGGCTGCGGGGTCACTCAATCGAGTGCCGCGTCAATGCGGAAGATCCCAGCCGCAACTTCCAACCCTCGCCTGGATTGATCACCGCCTACCATCCGCCCGGCGGTCCCGGCGTGCGCGTCGACACGCACATTTACGCCGGCTATACGGTCCCGCCGTACTACGATTCGCTGCTCGCGAAGGTGATCGTACACGGGAACACGCGCACCGAGGCGTTGGCCCGTATGCGCCAGGCGCTCGACTCGTTTATCATTGAGGGCGTGACCACCACGATTCCGTTTCTGGGCCGGGTCATGCGCCACCCGGACTTCGTGGCGGGCAAGGTCGACACAAAATTCCTCGAGCGCGAGCCGCAACTTCTCAAAGATCAGACATGAAAATCGACGTTTTCTACACGCCACTCGGCCTCAATGCGGGGGATCTGACCGGCCGAGCGGTTGTCGTCATTGACGTGCTGCGAGCAACCAGCACCATTGTGACCGCGCTCTCCGCGGGCGCCAAGGCGGTGGTTCCCGCCGCGAGCTCCGAGGAGGCGGTGCGCCTGACTTCCAACCTCGAGAAGAACGGCATCGTGCTCGCCGGGGAGCGCCGGATGCTGAAGATCGAGGGATTTGCGTTAGGGAACTCGCCCCGCGAGATGACGAAGGAAGCCGTGGGCGGAAAGACGCTGTTTCTCGCAACCACGAACGGCACGCCCGCGCTCCTGGCGGCGCAGGGCGGCGACCCCGTGCTCGTCGCGGCGGCGCTCAACTTCAGCGCCGTTGCCGAGCGGGCTCGCAGTCTCTTCACGGAGCGGGGGGAGCTGGTCATCATCTGCGCCGGGCGCGAGAAGCAATTCGCACTCGAGGACGCCTATACCGCCGGTCGGCTGATCAAAGCGGTCAAAAAGGGAGTGCCGCCCAAGAAGCTGACGCTCAACGACGCGGCCCAGGTGTCGCTGGATCTCGCCGCTCAGCAGGGTGGGTGGCTGGACGCGTTCGGCGCGAGCGGCGCCGCGCGTTTGTTGAGCGACGTGGGGCTTGGCGACGACGTCAAATTCTGCGCTCAACCCGATCGCGTGGCGATCGTCCCCGTCTACGCGGATCGGCGCATCGCGGCATGAACCCGAAGGCGCGGCAGGAGCTCATCGGCATTGCGGCCCTGCTGGTGGGTTTCTTCCTCGGCCTGACGCTGCTGGCGGTGCCACTGACCGGCACCTGGGGACGAACGATCGGCGGCACCTTCTGGCAATTGTTCGGCGTTGGTGCCGTTGTGTTGCCGGTTCTGGGCGTCGTCTGGGCACTCGCGGCATTCGAACGGCTGGGCGCGCTGTCCTGGGGGCGCGTCGCCGCCCTCGGCGCCGGCCTGATCCTGTTGATCCCCTATGGCATCGCTATCGCGATTCGCCCGCACTTTCCACCCGACTACGGCACCTGGACCCAGACGGAGCGTCTTGCGGGCCTCGTTCCGGGCTTTCTGGCGAACGGCGTCGAGAGCGCGATCGGGACCGCGGGAGCAGTGCTCGTCGGACTCTTCGCGCTTTCTGCCCTCGGAGTCTTCACGGTGGGGTGGCATCCGCTGACCGTATTACGGCAGAGAGAGGCGGTCCGCAAGGACGGAGGTGCGCGGTTAGCGGTGCGCGGTGCGCGGGAAGACAGCTTGGAAGATGACGACGAACCGGTCGTACCGCGTACCGCGGACCGCGCACCGCGTACCAAAGCCGTCGAGCGCAGGCCAAAGAGCGCCCCGCCACCCAAATTGCCACTGCCCCCTCCAGGCTCACTGATCCCGCCCATCGAGCTTCTCACCGAAGGACCGGGGGCGGTGGAGGATGCCGATGCCGCGCAGATCGAAGACATGGGCCGTCGGCTCGTGACGACGCTCGAGACCTTCCGCGTGGGCGCGCAGATCACGAACAAAACCGTTGGGCCGGTGGTGACGCGATTCGAGCTGGAGCCGGGGCGGGGCGTGAAGGTGGGGCGCGTGTCGTCTCTCGCCGACGATCTGGCGCTCGCGATGCGCGCGCAATCGCTGCGCATCGTGGCGCCGATCCCCGGCAAAGCGGCGATCGGCATCGAGGTACCGAATCCCACGCCGCGGCTCGTGCACGTCCGCGAT
>DASZNX010000130.1:0-16533 GCA_035551075.1 Gemmatimonadales bacterium
CTCTCGCGTACCCTGCGGCCCGGGTATGGCCGCGCGATCAGCGAGGAGTCGCTCGGCCTCTTCGATGCCTCCCTGCAGGTCGCCGACCGTCGCCATCTCGGACAGATCGACGCCGATCGTCACGAGGGTCTGCGCGATTTCTGGCGACAGGCCCGTCACGATCACGGTCGCGCCGAGGAGTCGGGATGCTTCGACCGTCTGCACGAGGTGGTTCGCGACACCGGAGTCCATCGCCGCCACACCGGTCACGTCGATCACGACGACCTTCGCGCGGTTGGCGCGAATCGCGCGGAGCAACTGTTCAGTCAACTGGCGCGCCCGCTGCGGATCGATGACGCCGATGATCGGCAAAATCAGCAGGCGCTCGCGCACCTGCAGCACCGGTGTGGACAGCTCCCGGATTGCTTCCTGTTGCTGCCGGATGATGCGTTCGCGCTCTTCCACGAATCCGACGGCCACCGTATTCGCGATACGGTTCGCCGCGGGTTCGTACGAGTCGAGAATCCGGTTCAGCTTTTCGACGTTGTCCTGGTATTTATTGAAGAGCGAGCGGGCGAGCACGTCACGGAGGAGGAGCACGATGCCGACGACTTCGTCAGTTTCGACGCCGCGCGGAATGATGCGCTCCGACAGTCGCCGCGAGTACGCTTGCAGGGCTTCGAACGTGCCGGTTTCGAGCGCTTCCACGTAGTTGTCGTACACCGCGGTCGCTTCGGCGAAGATTTCCTCTTCAGTCATCGCCGTGAGCAGCTCGGCGCGCGTGATGCGCCGCGCCCATTCCTCGCGCAGCTGGGTGCGGTTCTGACGCAGGTGCGCAACCAGCTCGCGGAGCAGCCCCGCGGATGATTCGGAGAGCCCACCGCCCGAGGCTTCCGTGGGACGCGTCGTCACGCTCGTGCTCTTTCTGTTGTCGGCCATGGGTCGAAACCTAGTAGGGGTCATTTAGGGAGCAAGACCCGCCGTGCGTGTCTTGCGGCGCTCCTTCGTCTCGTACAACGCGACATCGGCTGCGTTCAGCAACGCCTCGACGGTTTCGCCGTGGCCGGGGTAAACTGCTACCCCGACGCTGATTGACAGGTTCGGCTTCTCGGCGTCCGTGGCCAGGCGGTCCACGACACCCCGCGCGACATGCCAGGCCGCCGCCTCACCAGTCTCCGGCAGCACCAAGGCGAACTCATCCCCGCCGAAACGGGCTGCCGTATCCGTAGCTCGGCAGGAACCCAAGAGTGCCTCGGCGACCCGGCGAATGGCCAGGCTACCGGCGAGGTGGCCGTGACGATCATTGATCTGCTTCAACCCATCGAGGTCGAGCAGCACCACCGCCAGCGGCTGGGCGGTGCGGCGGGAGCGCTTGATCTCCGATTCGAGCGCATTCACCAGCTGCCGGTGATTCGCGAGTCCCGTCAACGGATCGGTAACGGCGAGCTCACGCCAAGTCCCCTCGATGTCGCGCTGGGCTGCGACGACCGCCGCCAGCACGAGACTGGTGACGGCCGTGATGCCGGTCCAGACCTGCAGCAGCGTCAATGATTCGCCGACCGGATAGTGCCCGAACGGACCGTAGCCATGGATCGTGCGCGCAATCGCGATGAGCGACACGACCAGAATCGTGGTGGCAACTTCCCGCGGCCCGAAGCGGAACGCGACCCAGATCAGCACCGGCCACAAGAGAACGGTCAGCGAATAGTTCCGCGACGGATAGAGACCGCCGAAAATCGCGAAGGTGACGAGCGCCACGACGACTGCGCCCGCGATCGCCTCGATCAATTGCGCGCCGCTCAGTTTGAGGGACGGCCGCACGCCGATCCACAGGATCAACGCCGGCGCGATGACGATGTCCCCCACCGCATCGCCCAACCACCACGTGAGCCATACGCGTGACGCGCCCGCCCACGCCAGCAATCCACCGGCGACGAGCGAGAGCACGCCGATCGTCGCGCTGAGGATCGTGCTGAGGAGCGCGGCGAGCGCGGTGAATCGGAAGATGTCGCGCACGCGATCGAATACGCGGCCGCCGCGCGCGAAGCGATTGACCAGGTACGAACCCAGCAGGCCTTCCGCTGTGTTGCCAATCGCAATGCCGATCGAGGGAAGCACGGCGCCGGTCGTGGTGACGTTGGCGAGGAATGCCGCGCCGAAGATCGCCGGCCACACGCGGTATCCGAACAACACGAACGCCGCCAACGCGATTCCCGCGGGCGGCCAAACTGTGGTCACCGAACTGTTGATGTATGCGAATCGCAGGCCCAGTTTCGCCGCGATATAGTAGATCGCGGCAAGGCCAACCAGCAGCGCCACACGGCGTAATGGTTGGCTCATCCGGCCTAAGCTAAAGGAGGGATTTGCCACGGTTCAACTCAACCTCACGATTACTGCCATCGCCGCCGGGCGCTCAATACATTGCGCCGCAGAAGGGGGTGGAGTGTGCCTTGGACCATTCGCCGTGTCGAGCGTCGTGTATCGCCGCAACGCAGACGCGGATTGGACAATCGGATGTCGGAGCGCGAGGGCGCGCTCAACCGTCGCCGCGGCGAGCGACGCGTTGGATCCACACCGGCGCCGGCTTCGCGGATTCGCGTACTCGTTGTCGAAGACAATCGTCTGATGCGTGATGGACTCGCGCGCCTGCTCGCGGCATTTCCCGACGTCGAGATTGTGGCGAGCGCCGAAAACGCGAGCAATGGAGCAACGCTGCTGCGCGATGCCAAACCGCAGGTGGTGTTGCTCGACGCCGCGCTGGCCAACGGCGACAGTTTTACTTTCCTTTCGAATCTCCGATCCACTGCTCCCGACGCGAAAGCGGTCGTCATGGATTTCGTCCCTGCCCAGCAGGACGTGCAGCAATTCATCGAGCGGGGCGCCAACGGCTTCATCATGAAGGACGCAACGGCGGAAGACATCGTGAAGGCGATCCGCTCGGTCGCGAGTGGAACCGACTTGCCGCCCCCGCCCGCTCCACCGCGCAGCGAGAGCGTGGGTGCCGCGGCCACTGCGGGAAACGCGAGCGCCGGCGTCGGATCCGTGCGACTGACGAAGCGCGAACAGGAGATTCGCGAGCTCATTGCCGCCGGACTCGGCAACAAGGAGATCGCGCAGCGGCTCAACATCGCGACCAACACGGTGAAGAGTCACGTGCACAACATGCTCGGCAAACTCGCCGCTCTCACGCCGCCCGACCGGCGACAGGGCAGTCGGAGCCGCCGAGGCACGAGCCGTAGGTCGTACCGCTTCGCCCGCTGAGGGAGTGCCGGCGGTCTCTTTCAGGAAGCGCTGAAACACGGGGTTCGCCGGATATTGGGCCGCGAGCGTCTCGACGTACGCGCGCGCCTCGCGCTCGAGGACGGCGCGCCCCGCGGGGTCGCGCGCGGCTTCCCGCATCAGCGCCGCGGCGAGCACCCACTTGCTTTCGACGCGCGCCAGATCGCCGTCATGTGCCGCACGCCGCATGTAGCGAATGCCCCGCTCCGCATTCCCGCTCCCCAGACCGATCAGACGCGCGAAGAAGCGTGACACAGCGCTCGCGCGCGCCAGACCGTACTCGTAGACGCCGAGTCCCAGATAACAATCGAAACACGTGGAATCTGTCGCCAGGAGATGCTGATAAATGTCGCGCATGGCCTTGGCATCCTTCGCGGCGCTGAAGCCATGCCCGTGTTCTTCGCGCTGGCGCGCTCTGTAGCCGAGCGCGGTCGCCCGCCAGAAATCGGCAGTGCCTACCCTCTCCCGTGCGCTCGCCGGTTTCGCCTGCGCGCGCGTGAGCGCGAGACTCAGGAGGGAATCGATGCGCGCGAGCTGGTACTTGGATGAATCGAGCGCCGCTGCCCACCAGATGTAGGCGCCCGCCTGAAAGACCAGCGGCGCCGGATCACTGGTGTCACGCCGTGCCAGTGCTCCGAAATACGCGGCCGCGCGCGCGAACGCGCCGCCGTACAGCGTGTCCAGGCCGGCGCGCAAATCCTCACGCGAGGCGCCGGCAGGAACGTTTTGCAGCAGCAAGGCCATTGCGACCAGCATTCCCATCACGACTTCCCCTCCTGCTCAGCGCGGCGTGGTGATGGGGAGCGCGGGCGAGAGGCCGGCGAGGCGCGCGGTAACGGTGCGCGCCAGCTCCCGCAACGCAACGCCGGCCGGTGATTCGGGCTCGCTGACGACGATCGGTTTCCCGCGATCGGCCAGCTCGGCCATGCCTGCCTGCAGCGGCACCTGACCGAGCAGCGGCACGCGCAGCTCGGCGGCGAGCCGGGCGCCCCCGCCCGCGAGGAACACCTCGGAGCGCGTGGCGCAATGCGGGCAGACAAAGTAGCTCATGTTCTCGACGATCCCGACGACGTTGACGCCGACGCGCTCGAACATTTTGGCCCCGCGGAGCGAATCACCGACCGCCATCTCCTGCGGCGTCGTCACGATGATCGCGCCGTGCAAGCGCACGATTTGCGTCAGTGACAGCTGCGCGTCGCCGGTGCCGGGTGGGAGGTCCACCAAAAAGTAGTCCAGCTCGCCCCACGCCACGTCGCGCAGGAACTGGCTGATGATTTTCATGATGATGGGGCCGCGCCAGATCGCCGGCGCATCGCGCTCCACGATAAAGCCGAGTGACATCAGCTTCACGCCGTAGGCGTCGAGCGGATGTATCTTGCCGCCCTGCACTTCGGGCTTCGTGTCCACGCCGAACATCCGCGGGATGTTCGGGCCGTAGATGTCGGCGTCCATCAGTCCGACGCGATGTCCTTCCAGCGCCAGCGCGGCCGCGAGGTTCGCCGAAACCGTCGACTTCCCCACACCGCCCTTACCGCTGGAGATCGCCAGCACTTTGCCGAGATTGGGCAGCTCATCCGGCGTGGGCGGTGGCGGCGGCGCGGCAGGCTGGCGGGCGGCCGCACGGGCGGACGGACCGCCGCCCGTCTCGGCCGAGTCCACGACGTTCACCTTCACGGCGGTTACACCGGATACACCCTCGACCGCCTTGCGCGCCTGTCGAGCCAGCGAGCCGGGATCTTCACGGGTCAGGACGAACGTGAAGCTCACAGTGCCCTGCTCATCGACCGTGAGATCGCGCACCATGCCGGCCGCGACGATGTCCTTGCCTTGACGAGGGTTCGAGATGCCGCCGAGCGCCTGCTCGACGCGCGACTGGAGAGTCATTTTACCTGGCCGTTCTTCAGGAACACTCGGGCGGCCGTGAGCACCTGCTCTTCGACATCCGCCATCGACCCCGCCAGCGACGCACCCGCCGCCCGGTGATGGCCGCCTCCGCCGAACTGATGCGCGAGCGCGGCGACGTCGACTTCTCCCATGGAACGGAACGACACCTTGATACGGCCGCTGCCGATGTGCCGGAATAGCAAAGCCAGCTTCACCCCGGCGATCGACCGCGGGAATTCGACGATCCCGTCGAGATCGTCGGGTGTCACGTCGTGCCGCCGCAGCGCATCCGCCGGCACGCTGACCCAGGCAAGCCCGACGTCCGGTTCGACGACGAGCGTCTGCAACACCTCCGCGAGCAACCGCACCCGCCCTTCCGGCGCGCTGGCATAGACGGACCCATAGACCTCTTCGGGATCGACGCCCTTCTCGAGCAGCGCCGCGGCGACGCGCAACGCGCGCGCGGTGGTATTCGAGAAGCGAAATCCGCCCGTGTCCGTGAGCAGGCCGACGTAGAGCGCTTGCGCGCTCTCCGGCGTGATCGGCCATCCAGCGACGCTGGCGAGATCGAAGATGAGCTCCGCCGTCGCTGTAGCGTCGGGGGCGATCAGACAGGGACCCGGCGGCAGTTTGATCGGTCCGACGTGGTGATCGATGCAGACGAACGGCGGCTCACGCTTCTTGATGACCGTCGCCAGCTCGCCGAGCCGCGTGATGTCGCCGATGTCGAGTGAGGCGACGACGTCCGCGCGCTCGATCTCGCGGATCGCTTGCTGGCTGGCGTCTGCGCCGTTGGGAATGAGAAAGTTGAAGCGATCGGGGATGCGGGTGGGATTGGCGATCTTCACCGAAATGCCCTGGGCGCGCAGCATGTACCAGAGTCCGATTTCACTCCCCACGCCGTCGCCGTCGGCGTTCACATGCGTCGTGAGGACGACGTGGCGCGCGCCCGTCAGCGCGGCCGCAACGACACGGGCCGCCTGAGCACGCTCGGGCGGAATCGGCACTCCGTTGGAATTCATCTCGGAAAAAATAATCGCGCTCGGATCGATGGAAGCCGCAACCAGACCTTTGATCTAATCCTTTGGGTGCAGGTGATCTAAATGCAAAAGCCTGTGCTCCGTTAGATCACAGGCTGTTGCTCTGCGCTAAACAATCTAGCGCCTCGGCGGCGATTGCCCCCCGCCACGCATGCCAGCGGCGGCACCGCCCGCCGCGCCGGCCGCGAGCTCACGCTGGAGCCGGCTGTGATACCGGCTGTAGCCGAAATAGATGCCGAAGCCGATGAACAACCAGACGATCAACCGGATCCAGGTGTCGGCCGGCAGTGTCGCCATGAGGCCGAGGCAGCAGAGGACGCCAAGGATCGGGACGACCGGGACCCACGGCGTGCGGAACGGCCGGTCGAGATCCGGTCGCTTCTTACGCAGAATCATCACGCCGGCGCAGACCAGGACGAAAGCGAGCAGCGTGCCGATGTTCACCAGCTGGCCGAGCAGCTGGAGCGGCAGCAGACCGGTCGCCGCCATCACGGCGATGCCGGTAAAAATCGTGGATAGGTAGGGCGTGCGATACTTCGGGTGGACTGCGCTCGCCCATTTGCCGAGCAGCCCGTCACGCGACATCGAGTAGAACACGCGCGATTGGCCGAGCAACATCACGAGGATCACGGATCCGAGCCCGAGGACCGCGCCGATGTCGATCGCGATGCGCACCCAGCTCGGCGCGCCGACCTTCTCCATCGCGTAGGCGACCGGCGCCGCCTGGTTCAGCTCCTTGAACGGCACCATGCCGACGAGGATCGCCGACACGGCGATGTAGAGCAGCGTGCAAATGAACAGCGAGCCGAGAATGCCGATCGGCATGTCCTTCTGCGGATTCTTCGCTTCTTGCGCCGCGGTCGAGACGGCGTCGAAGCCGATGTAGGCGAAGAACACGAGACCGGCGCCGCGCAGCACGCCAGACCAACCGTAGGTGCCCCAATCACCGGTATTCGGCGCGATGAGCGGGTGGTAATTGGCCGGCGTGAGGTGTCCGAGTCCGACCGCCACGACCAGAAAGACGATCGTCAGTTTGAGAATCACGATCAGGTTGTTGACGGTCGCCGATTCCTTGATGCCGATGACGAGCACCGTCGACATCAGGGCGACGATAAACACGGCCGGCAGGTTGATCCACGCACCCGTGAAGACGAGGCCCGCCTTCACGCAGCCCGCGACGCCGGCGGTGACGTTTGCCTGCGTGCACCACTGCGTCGGCGAGCCGGCGAGCTGCGCCGGCAGCCTGATGCCGAAATCCGAAAGGAGCGACACGAAGTGGCCGGACCAGCCGACGCCGACGGTAGCGGCGCCCGCGGCGTACTCGAGCACGAGATCCCAGCCGATGATCCAGGCGATGATCTCGCCCATCGTGGCGTACGAATAGGTGTACGCGCTCCCCGCGACCGGCACGGCGGACGCCATCTCCGCGTAGCAGAGACCAGCAAAGGCGCAGGCGACGCCCACGATCGCCATGGAGATCCACACACCGTTCCCAGCATAGAGGGCTGCAGCCTGGCCGGTGAGCACGAAGATGCCGGCGCCGATGATGGCGCCGATGCCCAGCGTGATCAGATTGAGGGGCCCGAGCGCGCGTCTGAGCTGGTGCTCACCCGCCGCATCGGCTTCGGCGCGCAGCGTCGCGATGGATTTCGTAGCCCACAAATTCATGCGGGACTCCGGTCAGGAAGAGGTTGCCCCAAGTTGGCTGGGGGCAGGGTTCTGTCAATACAGGCCGAGGCTACAGGCTGTAGTTTGGCGCTTCCCTGGTGATGACGACGTCATGCGGATGCGATTCGCGCAGACCCGCCGATGTGATGCGGATGAATTCGGTCTCGGTCCGGAGCGCATCGATGTCGCAGACGCCGCAGTACCCCATTCCGCTTCTCAAGCCGCCGACCATCTGGAAGACGACGTCCGCCACCGGCCCGCGATACGGCACGCGTCCTTCTATACCCTCGGGAACGAGTTTTTGCAGCGAGACCTCGCCCTCCTGGAAGTAGCGATCGGCCGTTCCTTCTTCCATGGCCGATAGGCTGCCCATCCCGCGGATGACCTTGAAGCGCCGCCCTTCGAGCAGGAACGACTCGCCCGGACTCTCCTCGGTGCCGGCGAGCATGGATCCCATCATCACGCTTTCGGCCCCGGCCGCGAGGGCCTTCACCGCATCGCCGGAGTACTTGATGCCGCCGTCGGCGATGACGGGGATGTCCCCGGCGCCGCGGACCGCATCGACGATCGCCGTGATTTGCGGGACCCCGATCCCGGTGACAACGCGCGTGGTACAGATCGATCCAGGGCCAACCCCAACCTTGACGGCATCGACACCGCGCTCGACCAGCGCTTTCGCTCCGGCTTCCGTCGCCACGTTGCCCGCGACCAGCTGTGCATCCGGGAAGGCGTCGCGCAGACATGCGACCGTGTCGAGCACGCCCTGGCTGTGTCCGTGCGCCGAATCGACGACGACGACATCGCAGCCGGCATCGAGGAGCGCTTGCGCCCGCGCGCGCGCATCCGCCGTGCCTCCCACTGCCGCGGCGACGCGCAGGCGGCCGTGCTGATCCTTGTTGGCATCGGGATACTGACGGCGCTTGAAGATGTCTTTGATGGTGATGAGGCCCTTCAACAATCCCTGCTTATCGACGACCGGCAGCTTCTCGATGCGGTGTTTGGCGAGGAGGCGCTCTGCTTCGTCGAGCGTCGTGCCGACGGGCGCGGTGATCAGCTTGTCTTTCGTCATCACTTCCCGAATCGGCCGGTCGAGCTCCCGCTCGAACTGGAGATCTCGGTTCGTGATGATTCCGACCAGCTTGCCGGCCCCGTCCACGATGGGCACGCCCGAGATCTTGAAGCGCACCATGAGCTGCTGCGCCTCTCGCAGCGGCCGGTCGGGACCCAGCGTGATCGGATTCATGATCATGCCCGATTCGCTGCGTTTGACGCGATCCACCTCGGCCGCCTGGCGATCGATCGGCATGTTCTTGTGGATCACGCCGATGCCCCCCAGCCGCGCCATCGCCACCGCCATATCCATTTCGGTTACGGTGTCCATGGCGGCGGAGACAATCGGAATATTGAGCGGAATCGCGCGAGTGAAGCGACTGGACACGACGACGTTGCGGGGGTGGACCGTCGAATTGCGCGGCACCAACAGGACGTCGTCGAAGGTCAGGGCGGCGTCGGGTCTAAAGGTTCCCATGGCGGAAGTTACTGGGCGGGCTTGTTTTCCTCAACCGGTTTTTCGGCTGGTTTCTTCTTGGCGTCCTCGACGGCCGCCTTGCCGGCGGCGGCGAGGCCATCCAGAAAGCGCCCCGCTTTGCCGACGGCGTCCATCGCCCCCCTGATGATGGTCACGGGCACCCGGCCTGCTCGCATCGTATCCTCGAGCGTCTCAGCCACCTTTTGAAACGCCGGCGCGCCCGCGGCTCGTTGCGCGTACTTCGATTCGAGAAACTCGATGTAATCCAGCACCTGGTAGGCTTGCTCATCCGGCATCACATCGAGTTTGCGGCGGATGCGCTCGGCCAGCACGTCGTTCACGGCGTTGTTCCTCCCTCCAGCGAAATCAAGTCCACCACCGGGTTGCCAAGATAGCGGCTGCGACCGTTGCGCACGCGGGCAGTGATCTGCATCTCGACGAGCGGTGTCAGCGCGCGGAACGCCGGCAACTTGGTTTCGGGCACCACGATGTAGACGAACCCGCGCTCGGGCAGCGGGCCGCGCGCCAGCACGTAGCTGGCGCCGCTGGGAATGTCGGGACGCAGCTCGTCCGCTTTCTGAATGGCGATGAATTGCAGGCGCCAGCGCAGCACCTGGCCGACATACCGCTGCGGCTCGGCGCGCAGCTCGGCCGCGGTGACTCCGATCATGACGCCGGCCGGCGCCACTTGCAGATCGCCGCCTTTGACCCAGCCCTCGTATTGCACGCGCGTCCACTCGCCGTTGCGACTCAGCACGCGCACCGGCACGTCGGCCGCAACGGTGCCCGCTTCGGGGCCGTCGGGGGCGCGGTAGAGCGTCGTCATGCGCATGGGTTGCGCGCGAGTGCTGTCGACTCGCGTCGTGTCACCGGGGCGTGGCCCTGCTGTCGCCCCGCCCTGATTTGCGACGGTGTCGGTGGTCGTGTCGGTGGTCCGTGTTGCAACCACGTCGGCGATGGGCACCAGCGCGCTGCGCTGCACCCACCCTTCGCGCGTCACGTGCAGCCACCGTTTGCCCGCGCTGTCCGAGGCGACCCGCTTCAAGCCAAAGCCCTGAGAGAGCTCCGCGAGGAGCGGCCCGGCGGGGGCTGCCCGCAAATTTTCGTTGGGAGCGCGGGTGACGATCAGATCAAAATCGGAGCGGTCGCTCCGGCCGACGGATGTCGCAAAGATCCAGCCATCGAGAGTCACCTGCATCCAATCGTTACGCGTCGCTCCAGCGGTCACCACCGAGCCCTTGGCGAGGCGCGCGATCCGCCGTCCCGCGACGTCTTGATAGAACCAGGTGTTATCGGCGCTCACGCGATACCGCATGGCTTGGGCGGTGCCAAGCTCGGGCGTCGCAATAGCCAGCGCCGCTAGTAGCGTGGGAACGATCTGGCTAACTTGCATCCCCTTCAATATGACAATGAGCGACAGCACGCGCACCTCGCGAGCGGCCCGCGGCCCCCGCGGCCCCCGCGGCCCGGTAGTACTGATCGTGCTCGATGGCTGGGGCTTTCGTCCCGGCCGCGAGGGCAACGCCATCGAGCTCGGCAGAACCCCGACGTGGCACCAGCTGTGGGACCGCGCGCCGCGGACCCTCCTCGAAGCCTCGGGACTCGCGGTGGGTCTGCCGGAAGGACAGATCGGGAACAGCGAGGTCGGTCATCTCAATCTCGGAGCGGGTCGCGTAGTGCCTCAGGACATCGTGCGAATCTCACAATCCATCGAATCCGGCGAATTCTTCCGCATTCCGGCACTGGTGCAGTTGCTCGAGGAGACACGGCGGAAGGGCGGCACGTTGCACGTCGTGGGATTGATCGGCACCGGCGGCGTGCACGCGCTCGACAAGCATCTGCTTGCCGCGGTGCAGGCCGGCCGTCGTGCGGATGTCCCGGTCGCGATTCACGCCTGGCTCGACGGCAGAGATACGCCCCCGAAGTCCGGTCTCGGCTTCATGGAGGAGCTACTCGAGGCAGTCGGACGGGCGGACGGGCGGACGGGCGTTTCCACCGTGATCGGCCGCTACTACGCGATGGATCGCGACAAACGATGGGAGCGCACGAGGCTCGCGTACGATGCGATGGTGAAGGGCATCGGTGCCTCTGCTCCCGATCCCATCACGGCGATCAAGCAGGCGTACGCCGCGGGCGAGACCGACGAGTTCGTCAAGCCACGCGTCATCACGGGCGCGCCGCTGATCAAGGACGGCGATGGGATCTTCTGTTTCAACTATCGCGCCGACCGCATGCGACAGATCGTGCGCGCGCTGGCGCTGCCGGGATTCGACGGGTTCGATGTCCGGGGTCGGCCGCAGGTGAAGCTGGTCACGATGACGCGCTACGATGAGACGCTGCCCTTCCCGGCCGTTTTCGAGCCGATGGTGTTGTCGCGCATCGTCGCGGAAGTGCTCGCGGAACAGGGGAAGACCATGTTTCGCACGGCCGAGACGGAGAAGTATGCGCACGTGACGTACTTTTTTAACGGCGGGTACGAACCGCCGTACAAGGGCGAGGAGCGGCTCCTCGTTCCGTCACAGAAAGTCGCCACGTATGACCTCATGCCGCAGATGAGCGCGCCGGGCGTGACCGACGTCCTGTGCAAGGCAATCGCCGGAAAGCAACACGACTTCATTCTCTGCAATTACGCCAACGGCGACATGGTGGGGCACTCCGGGGTATTGCCGGCGGCGGTGAAGGCGGTAGAAACAGTCGACGACTGCCTCATCCGCGTGTTGCAGACCGCTGAGGATGCCAAGGCGACAGTGATTGTTACCGCGGATCATGGCAACTGCGAGTTGATGATCGACCCGGCAACCGGCGGGCCACACACGGCCCATACGACCAATCCGGTTCCCCTGGTGATCGTCGGCGACGGCGCCGGTGAGGGTCACTTGCGCACAGGTGGCTCGCTTCGCGACGTGGGGCCAACGATCTTGCACCTCATGGGAATCGAGCCGCCCGCGGAAATGACGGGGCAAGATTTGCGGGAGAGTTAATGGACGGACAGACGGCCAGCCGGCCTGACGGCCTGTTACGAAAGCTCACGATGAGCGCGACCGTGTTTCTCTTGGCCGTCGGACTCTCCGGCCGTCCGGCCGTCGGACAGGTCGGTCACAATCCCGCGAGCTCGCCGTATCACGACATCCTGCTGCGCTCGGGTCCGTCCATATTTGCCGGTCACCTCTCCGGGGATCGCGGCAGCGCCGATGCCGGATTCAGCAATGGCGACGCGATCGGGCTTCGCTATGAGCTGCCCGCGGGAAAGACGTTGGTCGTCCAGTTCAATGGGACGTACGTCAAAGGGGACCGCTTCATCATCAACCCCGCGGCAGACTCGTCCTCGCCGCAACGGAAGACCGGGCCCTATCCTGCCGAGATCTTCATCACCGATCTGATGCTGCAGCTGCGGCTCACGGGCGCCAAGTCGTGGCACCGGATTGCCCCTTACGCCGGCGCCGGCATCGGCCTGGGATTCGAAACGAAAGCGCCGCCTGACACCATCAAGAGCGGCACCTACAAGTTTGGCACCAAGTTCATCTTGTCCGGGGCTACCGGCGTCCGCATCTATCCCTTGCGGCGCATTTCGCTCAACGGCGATGCGCGCTTTGCCCTGTGGAAAGAGAGTTATCCCACCTCGTTTCATCAGACCGCCTCGGACGGCTCCCGCGTCTTGCCGCTGCTTCACGACCTGAGCGAGTGGACGTTCCATCCCATTCTCAGCGTCGGAGTAGGATGGACTTTCTAGTCGAGGGATTCCGGCGGGCGTGGGATCTGCTCGTCGGCGGTGATGCCGAGGTCTATGGGATCGCGCTCCTCACGCTGAGAGTTGCCGTCGTCGCGACCATCGTCTCCTGCGTGATCGGCCTGCCGCTCGGATACTTTCTCGCCACCCGTCGCTTTTGGGGTCGACGCGCGGCCCTCACCGTCGTCAATACCGCGCTCGCCTTTCCCACCGTACTGGTCGGCCTGCTGCTCTATGCCCTGCTCTCGCGGCGCGGCCTGCTCGGTGACATCGGCTGGCTGTACACCTGGCAGGCGATCGTGGTCGGCGATGTGCTGCTCGCGCTGCCGATCGCCGCGGCGCTCTCGGCGGCAGCCATTCAGGGCGTCGATCCGCGCGTGCGGCGCACCGCGGAAACACTGGGCGCGGGATCATGGCTCACCGCGTGGACGGTCGCGCGCGAAGCGCGCTTCGCGCTCGCCGCGGTGATCACGGCCGCCTTCGGTCAGGTCATCGCCGAGATCGGCAGCGCCATGATCGTCGGCGGCAACATCCGCGGCTCGACCCGCACGCTCACGACCGCGGTCGCGCTGTATACGTCGCAGGGCGATTTCGGACTCGCGCTCGCGCTCGGCCTCATCCTGCTGATGCTGGCGCTCCTCGTGAACATCGCGCTGCAGGTGCTGCAAGGACGCGGCAGTGGTTGAGCTGCGCGGCGTGCGGCACAGCTACCAGGGGCGAATCGTCCTCGAGCTCGAGCAGTTCGTCGTGCCGCGCGGCGCGCTGATCGCCGTCGTCGGCCACAACGGCGCCGGGAAGAGCACCCTGCTGCGCCTGCTCGCGCTGCTCGAGGCGCCGACCGAGGGCCAGGTTCTGCTGGACGGCAAGGTCGTTCCGCGGCGCCCTGCAGCAACCCTGCGCCGGCGCGTCACCCTGGTCGAGCAACGACCGTTGCTGCTCCGCGGGACCGTCCACGACAATCTGTGTTTCGGGCTCGAAGCGCGCGGCATCGGACGCACCGCCGCAAAAGGAATTGTCGCCGATGTCGCCGAGCAGCTCGGCTTGACGCCACTGCTGGGCCGGCGTCGCCAGGAGCTGTCCGACGGCGAGGTGCAGCGCGTCGCTGTTGCGCGCGCGCTGGCTGTGCGTCCCGACGTCCTGCTGCTCGATGAGCCCGCGAGCTCGGCCGACCGCGCGGCGGCGGGCGCGCTGTATCGCGCGTTGGTCCGCGAGCGCGCGGAGCGTCCGATCGCGGTATGCGTCGCGTCTCACCAGCTCGAGGACGCCTATCGCTGGGCCGACGACATCCGCGCGCTCGCCGACGGACGTCTATCTCCCGTCACGCCGGAGAATCTCTTTCGAGTGGAGTTACTGCCTGGAGAGGGTGTGAAGCAGGCGCGCATCGGCGATATCGAGATTGCCGTGATGACGGATCGGTCCGGCCCCGTGGTACTGGCGGTGCCGCCGACCGACATTTTCGTGAGTCGCGAGCCGCTCGCCTCGTCGGCGCGGAACGTCTTCAGGGGCAAGGTGACGGGGATGGCGATCGAGCGGCGCGGAGCAGGCGTCCACGTGCACGCCGACGTGGGCGGAGTCGATCTCGTCGCGGCCATCACCGCCGAAGCGGCGCGCGATCTGGCGCTTGGACCCGGCAGCCCGGTCGTATTCTCTTTCAAGGCCACCGCGGTCCAGGTATTCTAGGAGATGCCGACGGCCTATCTCACCCGGGTGGTCAAGTTTACGGCGACGCATCGCTTTCCCGACACGCCGGATTTCGCCGGTGCCACGGCCGATCACAGTCATCTGTATAAGTGTGAGATTACGGTAAAGGGCCGCTTCGATCCCACGCGGGGCGGCGTCATGAGCCTCAAGGCCCTCGATGCCTTGCTCCAGCGCGAGGTCGCGGCCCGCTTTGACGGCCGGCATATCAATGAAGACATCGCGACGTTCGCGGCCGGCACGTGGGTGCCGACTGGGGAAGGCCTCGCGCTCTATTTGTGGGAGCGGATCAACGAAGCGGGCCTGCCGCGCGGCGTGACGCTGGACCGCGTGCGCGTGCAGGAGGGAGAGACACTTTATTCCGAATACCGCGGCGAACCGTAGAGGCCGCATGCAGGCCGAAACGGCCATGGTGGAAGAATGGCCGGTATGGCTCGAGGTGAACGGCGAGCCGGCCGTGACGTGGATGTGCACGCCCGACCAGCTCGAAGAGTTGGCGGTCGGGTGGCTCCACGGCGAAGGCTACATCGCTTCGCTCGAGGATCTGGTGCAGCTGCGGCCCTGCGCCCCGGACCTCGGCTTCTGGGCCGATGTAAAGCCGGATCGGGTGGCGCAGGTGAAGGGAGAGAACCGCAAGCGTGTCCTCGCGTCGGGCTGCGGCGCCGTCGCGACGATGCTCGCCGATCCCCATGCGATGGCGCACACCGCGGCGCGGGGTGAGCCGCCGCCCGCCGAAACGTTGCGGACACTCTTCAAGCAGTTATTCGCGAGCGGTGTACGCTACAACGAGACCGGCGGGATTCACGCGGCCGCGCTTACGGACGGCACCACGCTCCTCTTCCATGCCGAAGACATCGGGCGACATAACGCGGTGGACAAGGTGATCGGGGCTGCCGTGCTCGCGCGAACGCCCATCGTCGGCCGTGGGCTGCTCGTGACCGGTCGCATTTCCGCGGAGCTCGCCTTCAAGGCGGCCCGCGCGGGACTCGCCTGGGTCGCGACGCCGAGCGTCCCGTCGACGCTGGCGGTGACGATCGCGCAACGCTCCGGAATGGTGCTGGTGGGCCGCGCGGTCAGCGGCACCCCGCATGTTCACCGGCCTGAGGAGCCATGATCGCTCCGAGCGAGCTGCGCGCGCTCCTCGAGCGGGCGCGCACCATTGCGGTCGTTGGACTCTCCCCCAAACCGGTCCGGCCCAGCAATTCCGTCGCCAGCTACCTCCAGCGCTCGGGTTACACGATTGTCCCCGTCAATCCGGGACATGCCACAATCCTCGGCGAGAAGAGTTATCCGACGCTCGCCGCGGCCGCGCAGGATCACGCCATCGATATCGTCGACATTTTTCGCCGCAGCGAGCTCGCGGGCGCCGTCGTCGATGAGGCACTCGCGCTCCGACCTCGCCCGCGCCTCATCTGGCTGCAGGAGGGTGTCATCGATCCCGCGGCCGAGGCCCGAGCCGCCGCGGCCGGGGTTGCATTCGTAATGGATTCCTGTCTCGCGGTCCAACACCGTCACCTCAAGGCTCGATGAGACTTGCTCCGTACGCGTTATTGCTCCTCGTCTTCGTCCCGCCCGCGCGCGCGCAAACACCGTCTCGCGCGGAGCTGGTTCTGACGATTCTGGGCGGTGCGGTGACCGGGCATTCGCTGTGGGACGTCCCAATTCAGCCGGTAGCGATCATCGATGAGCACACCGGTCAGCCAACCGGCATCAACGACACCGTCCACCTG
>DASZNX010000131.1:0-8762 GCA_035551075.1 Gemmatimonadales bacterium
TGAACCGGCGGTCGCGCTCGAGCAGCGAATCCATGCCGTTTCCCGTGAGCACGAAGAGCCGCTCAGCGAGCGGCGCCGGCCCAGCGGGCTTCGCGACGCTCCACAGCGGTCCAGGCAGAATGGCCCGGAGCGCGAGCCCTAGCGGGGCGCCGTAGTAGTTGGAGATCCAGCGGCCCAGCTCGAGCAACACCAAAGACAGTGCAGGCTTGGGATCCGGCGCTGCCAGAATGCCTTTGACTTCGACATCCGCTGACGGCGGACGGCTGACGGCTCGAGCCACGATTCCTACGACTCGGCGCTGTCGCAGCGGCACGATGACGCGCGCACCAGGAACGGCGCGATCCGCCAGCTCGTCGGGGACTGAGTAGATGTAGGGGCGGTGGAGCGGGACGGGGAGAACGACTTCGACGAAGTGCTGCCCTTCCGCACCGCTCATCTGCGTCGGACGCCGAGTCCGGGCTCCGTCGGAAGGCGAATCTGGCCGTTGTCGATCGTGGCGCCGGCGAAGGGATCGTCGACGGTAAGGGCGGCGCCGTCCAGGTCGGCGGCATCCACAAGCGGTGTGAAATGCGCCGCGGCGGTGATCCCGAGGGATGTCTCGATCATGCATCCCACCATGACGAGCATCCCATGCGCCCGCGCGGTCGCGATCATCCGCAGCGCCTCACGCAGCGAGCCGCACTTGGCCAGCTTGATATTGATGCCGTCAACGCGGCCCGCGAGTCGCGGGATGTCGGCGGCCACGATGCAACTCTCGTCCACCACGACGGGCAGCTGATGCGCCGCGGCCACGCGATGAACGTCCACGAGCCCGTCGAGATCCTCGGGAACGAGCGGCTGCTCGAGAAACTCGACGCCGTAGTCCTTCAGCACCGGGATCATCTGCTTCGCGCGGGCAACGTCCCATCCGGCGTTCGCGTCCACGCGGATCGGTTTGTCGGTTGCAGCGCGAATCGTCTCGAGAATTTGCTCGTCCCGATCGGTGCCAAGCTTGATTTTCAGGATGGGGTACTGCTTCGCTTCTGCTACTTTCGCCGCGATTTTTTCATTCGTATCGAGGCCGATCGTGAACGACGACAGGGGCGCCTTTTTCGGATCGAGCCCCCACAGCCGCCACAGCGGTTGGCCGAGCCGCTTCCCGACGAGATCGTGCAGCGCGGCCGATAGCGCGGCGCGCGCGGCGCCGTTCCGCGGCACGAGCTGCTCCCAGCGCGCCTCGGCGCCCTCGAGGTCGAAGGGATCGCGCGGCAGCTGGCCGGCCAGCTTGGCGAACGTCGCCAGCACGGTCTCCAGACTTTCGCCGTAAAACGAAGACGGATCCGCTTCGCCCCAACCTTCCACGCCGTCCCCGTCGCTGATGCGCACCCACGCACGCTTGTACCCGTTGGTCGAGCCGCGCGCGATGGCGAACGGATGGCGGGTGGTGATGGAGACCTGCTCGACGTGGAGCTTTAAAGGGGAAGTGGCGGTCACAAATTCAAGATAGCGCGCGCACGAGTGCCACAACACCGGCGGCCAGCAGATCGAGCCGATAGCCACCCTCCAACACGGCGATGACCGGGCGTGTGCCCATGCGCTCGCGCAACGCCAGGGTCCACTGCGTGATGTCGTCCGGCTCGAGCGTGAATTCACCGAGCGGATCGCCCGCCAGCGAATCGAAACCCGCGGAGATCAGGAGCACATCGGGTTCCCAACCGCGCAACGCGGCATCGACGCCGTCGAGGAAATCGCGCGCGTACACAGCGCGCGGCAATCCCCCGGGCCGCGGAATGTTGAACACGTTGCCGACGCCGCGCTCGTCCTCGGCGCCTGTTCCGGGATACCACGGGTACTGATGCATCGAGACGAAGCGAATCGATGGATCGCGCTCGACGAGCGCCTGCGTGCCGTTGCCGTGGTGGACGTCCCAATCCACGATCAGCACGCGTTTGTGCCCGAGCTGTTGGGCGTGACGCGCCGCGATCACGACGTTATTGAGGAAGCAGAACCCCATTCCGCGGGCGGCGAGCGCATGATGGCCCGGCGGCCGCGTGACGCCAAACGCTGTGCCCCCGCCCCCGCCTCCCCTGATCCCTTGCTCCGCGGCTGCAAGCGCGACACCCGCGGATGCGAGCACGCTTTCCCAGCTACGAGCCCCGAGAAACGTGTCGGGATCGAGCGCGCCACCGCCGCGTTGCGCCAGCGCCTCGAGCATCGCGATGTACTCCGGCGAATGCACGCGCTCGATCGTGGGCTCCCGCCGTGGCGCGGGCGCAGCCTCGATCCACGTGATCGCCGAAGCGAGATCGGGATGACGCAGCGCTTCCAGGACCGCCTCGAACCGTTGTGGGCGTTCGGGATGCCCGGCACCGCCGTAATGGTGCCGGCACGCCGGATTCCAGATTACCGCGGTGGACACTTAGTTGCGGCGATGCGTGTGCAGCAGGTCGCGGATGGACTCCACCTCGCGCTTCATTTCCTTGCGCGCGGCGGCGAGCTCCGCCAGCACCCGCCGGTAGCGGAACCAGCCCACGACGGCGAGTACGGCCGCGATCCCGCAAAGCGCCGCCCAGAAGAAATGATCGATCATCGCCAGCAGCACGGCGTTGAGCAGCAGAAAGCCGACCGCAAATATCGTTACGGCGCGGGTGAACGCGTGGGTCGTCACCGCACAGGTAGCCGGTGTGCCGGCAGCACGATAAACGGCGCGTTGGGGACGGCGCCGAGGGTGCGCAGTGTTTGTGACTCGTCGAGGACCGCGGCGCCGCGGAACTTGACCTCATACTCCCGGTCGTCGAGCGGCGGCTGTTTCAGCGCCGCGCGCAGCGCCTCGCGCTTGAGCTGCGACACCGTCGTCGCGTCGTCCACCTGCACCTGGACCGTGTCCCAGGCGTCCGTCACCATGACGCGCACAGGGTACCGCCCGTCACCGGTGGTGGTCACACAACCTCCACCACGGACGCGAGCGGCAGCGTGGAGAAAAACCGGTCGAGCGCCTGATCGAAGAACAGTGTCGAGGCGCGCACCCGCGTGATGCTTTTTTCCTTGTCCTCCCAGGCACTCATCACGATCTCCTCACCGCCCTGGCCACGCAGCGTGATGAACCCGGGACCGCTCTTCTCCAGGAAAGCCGCCGCCTGGGGCACGCGCTCGGCGAAAAACTGCTGCGCGCGCGCCAGCACGTCCGCGGGCGGCAGGCTGACACTCGTGGTATGGATCATGAGGGAGGAAGATAACGTCCGAAGCTGCTCAGCGAGCGCCGATGTTGTCCTTCGGAACGCCCGTCGCCGCGACGTTGAGAATCTCCTGCAGTGCTTCCAGCTCCACCGGTTTCGTGAGGTGATACTGGAAACCCGATTCCGCCGAACGGCGCCGGTGCTCTTCGTGACCCCAACCGGTGAGCGCGACGAGCACGAGGTCTTGCGCCCACGGTTCCTGCCGCAGCTGCCGCGCGAGCTCGTATCCATCCATCTTCGGCAGACCGATATCGAGGATCGCGACGTCCGGATGAAGCGTGGCGGCGACTTCCAATGCCTGCGGCCCGTCGTTCGCCGTCTTGACCTCGTGGCCCATCATGCCGAGCAGCATCGCGAGACTGTCCACGGAATCGACGTTGTCGTCCACGATGAGCACGCGGCAGCGGCTCGAGCGGCTCGGTTCCGCTGGTCGGGCCTCGGCGGCCGGCTTACGCACGCTTTCCGCGAGCGGCAGCCGAATCGTGAACTCGCTGCCCTCACCTGCTCCGGCGCTAGACGCCGAGACGCTGCCGCCGTGCATCTTCACGAGCCGCTCGACGAGAGACAGTCCCAGGCCGAGGCCACCCTGCGACCGAGCGGGCGACATCCCGGCCTGGTTGAACATGTCGAAAATGCGCGGCAACACTTCCGGAGGAATCCCAATACCGGTGTCCTTGACCTGGATCACCGCTTCATCGCCGTCGCGCCAGGCGGAGAGCCAGATGCGCCCACCGGGATCGGTATACTTCGCCGCGTTATCGAGCAGGTTCGTCAGCACCTGAATCAGACGCGTTGGGTCCCCATCGACGAAGAGCGGTTCCGGCGGCAGCGTGACGCGCAGCTGGTGGCGCGCTCTGGTGATGAGCGTGCTGCTCGCTTCCACCGCCCCATTGAGAATGGCGGCGATGTCGAGCCGATCGCGCCGCAGCTCGATGGTGCCGCGCGTAATGCGCGACACGTCGAGGAGGTCTTCGACGAGCCGGGTCATGTGTTCGGCCTGACGATCGATGATGTTCGTCGCCCATTCGAGCTCGTCCGGGCGCGGCGGGCGCGCGCGCAGGATTTTGACCGCGTGCCGGATGGGACCCAGCGGATTGCGCAGCTCGTGCGCGAGCAGCGCGAGGAATTCGTTCTTGCGCTGATCAGCCTCTCTGAGCTCGCGTTGAATGCGTTTTTGATCCGTGATGTCGCGCGCGATCTTCGACGCGCCGACGATTTCCCCGTCGGCCCCGCGAATTGGGGAAATGGTCAGCGAAATGTCGAGCAGCCGTCCATCCTTGGTTTTTCGTACGGTCGCGAAGTGCTCGATGCGCTCGCCGCGCTGGATGCGGTCGAGAATGAGCGCCTCTTCCTCCTTCCGGTCCTCGGGGATGAGCAGATCAATGACCGACTGCCCGATTGCCTCATCGGCCGTCCATCCGAACAGTCGCTCAGCCCCGTGATTCCAGGTCGTGATCACGCCGTCGATGGTCTTGCTGATGATCGCGTCTTCCGACGAATCGACGATGGCGGCGAGCAGCCCCTGCGTTTCCGGAACGAGCGGCCGCGCCCGCGTGAGCAGCGATTTTTCACTCATGCAGGATCGGTGGGCATGTAGTGGCGGTTGTTGATCTGCCGCGCGAAGCAGGATGGGATCGCTTGCGCCGGGCGAAATGGATTCAGCACAAAAACAACACCGGGGCACCATGAAAAAAAGGCACCCCGGTCCACCTGCTGTCAAGCAATCAGCGGCTCGAGGATTTGCGCGGAACCTTCGCGCCTTTCTTCCGGGCTTCCGACAAGCCGATCGCGATCGCCTGCTTCCGGCTCGTTACCTTGCCGCCCTTGCCACCGCGGCCGCTGCGCAGCGTGCCGTGTTTGCGGCGCCGCATCGCGCTTTCGACACTCTTGCCCGCCTTGCGTGAATATTTTCTGGCCATCCTATCCTCCTGGTAACGTCAAGCGTGGTCCGCGACGGCGGTGACGCCACTCTCCCGGGCGCAATGCGCGCAGCAATAAAAGGTCCCATCTGCTTCGATCCCATGGCCGATGATCTTGCAGCCGCAGTGATTGCAGGCGGGCGCGAGTTTGTGAATGGCGCACTCGAAGCTGTCGAACGTATAGGACGTCCCATCGCGGATGACGTCGAACGACAGGTGATACTCGTTGCCACAGACTTCACATCGAGCCATGCATGGGAGACACCGAGTTGCGGCGGGAGTTCCTCACTCATCCGAGTTAATCCGCGAGATCTATGACGTCTCCCGCGCGGCCGACGGGTGCGCATCAGGATCGCGGCGCGCGAGATGATTGGGCGGCGGCGCCGCGCCGCGGCGATGCTCGGCATACACGCGCGTGAATTCCGCGCCCAGGAGAATCACCTGCGCCGAGTAGTAGACCCATACTAGCAAAACGACCACCGATCCCGCCGCCCCGTAGCTCGACGCAACGCTCGAATGCCCGAGATACAACCCGATCAGGAACTTGCCCACGGAGAAGAACACCGACGTCACGAACGCCCCGGTCCAGACGTCGCGCCAGGCGAGGCGGACATCGGGGAGCAGGCGATAAATCAAGCCGAACAGGAGGGTCATCACCGCGAGCGAGACCACGAGGTTGAAGGCCTGGAGTAGAAACGGCCCGAGCACGTCTGTCGTCTGAACGCGTTCCGAGATCGCCGTCAATGCCGCGCTGACCAGCAGCGATACCAGCAGCAGGAAGCCGATCGACACCACGACACCAAAGGACCGCAGCCGGCTGAGAATCAGCCGTTGGATTCCGGATTTCTGCGGATCCGTCTTAACCCGAAAAATCTTGTTCAAGGCGTGCTGCAACTCGAGAAATGCCCCGCTCGCCGCGATGAGCAAAGTCACGGTCCCGACGATGACGGCGAACGAGCCCGTGCGGTCCTGGTGGGCGCCTTGCAGCAACGCCTGCACCGCTTCGGCGCCCTGCCTGCCAATGAGGCCGCTGATTTCGTTGACGACCTGCCCGCGAACGGCCTGCTCGCCGTACACCGAGCCCGCGATGGCGATGGCGATGACGAGAATGGGCGAGAGCGCAAACAGCGTGTAGTACGCCAGTGAGGCGCCGAGGCGGGGGACTTCGTCCGAGGACCAGCTCTGCACCGCGGCGACCATGAGGCGCGGGAAAGTGGGGAGTCGGATATTGCGGAGCCGCTGCAGGTTCATAATGGCCTTGGCCTTACTACCCTGAGCGGCCGAATTCAGCGCGTCCCTGCCTTTTTTGGCGATAGACCCCCGAAATACTAGGTTAGGACCGTGTCAGCCGTCGCGGTTATCGCATTGCTGGCGTCGATGCAGGTGCCGCCACCCGCCCCTGCTATAGATGCAGGCCGCCTGGAAGGGACGGCGCGCATCGCACCGCGTCTCAACAGTACACGCATGCGCGTGCGCGTTTACAACGAGCCTGGAGATCTGGGCGCAGCCGCCGTCTCCCCACCCACCGGCGGCAATCCGTTCGCGAATGTCGTGCTATACCTGGAAGACGCTGCGGGGCTGAAGGCGCTGGCGCCGCCAGAGTCATCCACGGCACCCGCGATGCGGCAACATGACGAGCGGTTTACACCCCACGTCCTCGCCGTGACGACAGGGACGTCGGTTTCGTTTCCCAACGACGATCCCATTTACCACAACGTCTTCTCCCTGTCCCGCGCCCGCACGTTCGACCTGGGTCGGTATCCCAAGGGAGAAACGAAGTTCCTGCGCTTCGACCGCACCGGCGTCGTTCAGGTCTTTTGTCACATCCACGCGGATATGAACGGCTATATCCTGGTCCTGCCCAACCATTACTTCGTCACGCCGGATTCCGCTGGACGATTCGTGCTGGATGGCATTCCGCCTGGGGAGTACCAGCTCATCGCGTGGCATGAGCGCATCCGACCGATCAGCACACCAGTACACGTATCGGCGGGACAAACGACGACGCTGGAGGTTTCGATACCGCTGACCGAGCCCACCAAGCCGTGAGCATGCGCACCCGGCTGCGCGCCAGCCCGTTGGGCGCCAAGCTGGCGCTGCTCAGCGCGCTGGTGACGGCCGCGGTCGTGGCGGTGGCCTTCCTCGCATTGCGCGCGAGCGCGGCGTCGGACGTCCGCCGCGCCTTCGTTGCCGAGCTCGAGGCCAGCCAGCGAGGCCTGCAGCAACTGCAAGATCGCGATCTCCGCATGCTGCTCGCGACGTCGTCGCTCGTGTCGACGAGTCCGACGCTGCGCGCCGCGCTGCAAACCTGGCGCGTGGAAACCAATGCCGGCTTGCCGTCGCGCCCCGATCTCCTGGCGACGATTCAGCGCGAGGTCGAGCGCGTCTTCGGCGATCTCGACCGCGATTTGCTGGTCGTCACTGACGACAGCGGCAGGGTCCTCGCCGCCGTCGGCAGAACGAGCGGGACGGCCCGGACGGCCCGGACGGGCGAGACGGGCGTGCCGAGCAAGGGCGAGCTCATCAGGCTGCCGGCCGTGCGATATGCATTGACTGCCGACAGTGCCACCGCGGATTCGGGCTTCGGTGTGTTGCGCGCGCGCAATGGCGGTGTGCCTTTTCAGGTCGGCTGCGTCGCCATTCTTCTCGACGGCTATCCGATCGGCGTGCTGCTCCTCGGCCAGCGGCTCGACCGCGTGTTGCCACGCTTCGCGACCCCCCCCACTGCCGGAACGCAGGCATTCGTCACGATCGGCGACAGCCTCGTTGCGTCGAGCGGCGCCGCGGGCGAGGCCACGGGCGCGGATTTCGTGACCGCGAGCGTCCCGCTCGGTCTCGCCGATAACGGCCAGCGGGCAACGTTACACCTCGCGCGATCGGTCACGGCCTCGCTGAATCCGCTGACCACCGCGCTGGGCCGCTCGTTTCTGATCGCCGGCATACTCGCCGTGCTGCTCGTTGGTGGCGGCGCCGCGCTTGTTTCGCGAACCACGCTGCGCCCGCTCTCGGACTTTATCTCGTTCTTGCGGAGGGGAGCAAGCGAAAGCGGTCAGGAAGCCGTGTACCCCCATTTCCAGGATTCGGGTGCCCCGCCGCCGGCCGAGATCGGAACGCTCACCGAGGCGTACAACCGCCTGATCGATTCGTTGAGCAAACAGCACGCGCACCTGCGCGAGCAGGTGCAGGAGCGCGAACGCGCCGAGCAGGCGCTCCGCGAGAGCGAGGAACAGCTCCGGCAGTCGCAGAAGCTCGAGGCCCTCGGCACACTGGCCGGCGGGGTCGCGCACGACTTCAACAACCTCCTGACCGTCATTATGGGGTTCGCGCAGATCTCAGCCCGCCATCCCGCGGGCGATGCCGCGCTGCGTGAAGATCTCGCCCAGATCAGCGAAGCGGCCGATCGCGCGGCGGGGCTCGTCCGCCAGCTGCTCGCGTTCAGCCGCAAGCAGGTGCTGCAGCCGCAAATCGTCGATCTGAATCACATCGTCGAAGGAATGCAGAAGATGCTGCAGCGGCTCATCGGCGAAGATGTCGCGCTCAAGACGCAGCTCGAGCCGCGGCTCTCGCGGATCCAGGCCGACCCCGGACAGCTCGAGCAGGTGATCATGAACCTCGTCGTGAACGCGCG
>DASZNX010000132.1:0-6328 GCA_035551075.1 Gemmatimonadales bacterium
CAACCCCACCTGACGGAGCAGCGTCGACTTTCCCGCCATGTTGGGACCGGTTAGGAGGACGACACGTCCCGCTTCGTCGAGGACGACGTCGTTTGGGATGAATGCTTCCCGCGCCATCATTCGTTCCACCACGGGATGACGGCTGCCTTCGAGTTGAAGCGCGAATCCCGCATTCACCTCAGGCCGGACGTACCGCTCACGCGCGGCCACATCCGCGAGCGCGGACCAGACATCGAGCTGGGCCAACAGCGCGGCGCTCGACTGCACGCGACCGACCGCTTGCGCCACGCGCTGGCGCAGCGCATCGAGCAGCTCCGCCTCGCGCGTCGCAATGCGCTCTTCGGCGCCAAGCACCTTCGCCTCGTATTCCTTCAGGTCCGGCGTCACATAGCGCTCGGCGCCGGTGAGCGTTTGGCGGCGTTCGTAGTCGGTCGGAACACGCTCGCGGTGGGCGTGCGTGATCTCGATATAGTAGCCGAAGACCCTATTGAACCCGACCTTCAGCGATCCAATGCCGGTGCGCTCGCGCTCGCGCGCCTGCAGCGTCGCGATGTACTGTTTCCCGCCGTCGCGGGCATCTTTCAGCTCGTCGAGCGGACGATCGAAGCCCGTCCGGAACGTGTCGCCGTCGGCGAGCTGCGCCGGCGGACGTTCCACGAGCGCGCGACTGAGCTCCTCGCCGAGATCGGTGAGCAGGTCGAACTGATGTGCCGTTGTCTCGAGCAGCGCCGAGCGCTCGCGAGCCTCGAGGCCGCCGACCGCGCCGGCGACATCCGGGAGGCGCATGATGGAATCGCGCAGCGCTCCCATCTCGCGCGGGTTGGCGCGCCCGAGTGCCGCGCGGCCCGCGAGTCGCTCGAGATCACGCACGCCGTCGAGGGCCTCGCGCAATCGCTCACGACCTCGCCCGTCCTGCTCGAGAACCTGGACCGCGTCGAGCCGCGCATTGATCGTCGCCGGATCGAGCAGCGGCGCGAGCAGCCAGCGGCGCAGCAGGCGCCCACCCATCGGCGTCAACGTCCGGTCGATGACCTCGAGGAGCGTTCCACCCTCCGCCCCAACCCGCAATGGCTCGACGAGCTCGAGATTGCGCCGCGTCATTTCATCGAGGGGGACCACGTCGCCGCGCCGCAGGGTTCGCGGATGCGCAAGGTGCGGTAGCCCACCCGGCTTGAGGTCGCGGGCATAGCGGAGCAGCGCGCCGGCGGCGCCGACCGCCGGCCGATCTTCGGCCGCGATGCCCAGGCCGTCGAGTGATGCGACTCCGTAGGTGCGCATGAGGTCTTCGCGCGCCAGCTCAGGATCGAACTCCCAGGCTTCCCGCGCGGTCTGCGTGCCGACGGGAGCAGCGATCGCGGTCTCCGCCGGCAATACCACCTCACGGGCCTCGTAGCGAGCCAGCGCCGGCTCGAGCTCGGATGCCGGCACGACCTCGAGAACGAGCTCGCCCGTCGTGAGGTCCAGACCTGCAATCCCCACGTTCACGCCGCGAGGATCTACGGCGACCAGGTAGTTGTTGCGGTTGCGATCCAGCCAATCCTCGGAAAGGACGGTGCCGGGAGTCACGGTCTCGACGACCGCGCGCCGGACGACGCCCTTCGCCAGTTTGGGATCTTCGACCTGCTCGCAGATCGCGACGCGGTGACCGTTCGCAATCAGACGGCGGAGATATTCGGTGGCTGCCTTGACGGGTACGCCGGCGAGCGGGACTTCGGCAGCGCCGCCGTTGTTGCGCGATGTGAGCGTCAGGCCGAGCTCGCGCGAGGCGAGCTTCGCGTCGTCTTCGAACATCTCATAGAAATCGCCCATCCGGAAAAACAGGATGGTGTGCGGATGACGGGCCTTGATGTCGCGATACTGCTGCATGACTAGTGTGTCGGTGCTCGCGACCCTTTCAGTCACGGTTCATCGACCACGAAGGGGTTTCCGCCGACCTTCGTCTTGACGCGCTGCTGCGTCCGCTGCGCCTCTTCGCGCGTTTTGTAGTTGCCCACTCGTACTTTGAAGTAGCCGCTCGAATCGCGTACCACGCGCGCATCGGTAAAGCCCATCACCTTCAGTCGCGTCAACATGTCATCGACCTGAGCAGCGCTCTTCACCGCGAGCACCTGCACGGCATACCCATGCGGGCCAGGTGGTGTGTTCGCGTTCGTGCCACCGGCGGGAGGGGATGGTGGCGCGCCGGCAGTAGTAGTGGTCGACTGTGTGGGACTGCAGCGCGGGGCATAGAAGCTTACCTGGTTCTTGAATTCGACATCGTCACCCGCGCCTTGAAGGGCCTGCTGGATCAGCTCGCATCCGCGGGCCTCGTTCTTGAGCTCGAAATAGGCGCGGGCCGCGGAAAAACTCGCGCGGGCCCGCAGCGGCGAATCGGGATAATCACGATTCAATCGCTCCGCCGCTTGAATCGTCTGCGTGGGGTCGTGCTGTGCGTAATACAGCTGCGTCAGCAGCAACAACGCCTCATCCGCCCACTGGCTCGATCCGTAGTCCACAACGATGCGGTTGAGATTCGACGCGACGCTCTGCGCGTCTGGCGCGATCTTGGCGGCCGTGAGTAACGCTTCGGGATAAACTGAATCGGAAGGCGGCAGTCGCGCGAGCAACCGCCGGACGATGGCGCGACCGGAGTCGGCCTGACCCGACTGCGCGAGCCGAAGAGCCTCGGCGAGACGAGGATCCGTCTGGGCGCGCAGGCGCCCCGGCGGGCTGGCGATCAGCAGAGCGGCTAGGAGAGCAAGCCGCCCCGTCACGCTGCCTCCTGATTCAGCTTCGCAAATCCCAGAATCAATTGCGTGATGATTCCTCGGTCATCACTGACCGTGGCGGTTTTCAAGGCGATGTCAGCGGCTAGCGCAGCCTTCAAGGCGCTGCTCAGCTCCGACTTGGACCAGTTCGCGCTCCACTCGCACCAGCGGGCCGCCTCTTCCTTCCAACCTCGGAGTCCGTACGGGCGGGTCGCCAGCAGATGCCGGAACATCGTATCCGGTAATCTGCGGACCCCGCGGTCCCGCTCCGCCCGCGCCACCGCCGTTCCGACGAGATGTGTGCCGAGAAGTGAGACGATCTTCACACCGCTCATGCCTGCTTGCTCTAAGACTCGCTCGACCAGCGAGGTGGCTCTAACAACGTCACGCGCCATCGCGGCCTCGACCAAATCATATACCGTTTCACCCCGTCGCACGCCTACGAGCCCCGTCACATCGGCGGCGGTCGCGGGTCGTCGCGTGTCGGCGGTCAGCGACGCGAGTTTCTCGAGCTCCCGCGACAGACTACTGAGATCACTCCCCACCGCGTCGAGTAGCAGCGTTGCCGCCTCCGGCTCGAGCGTTACACCCAGAACCCCGGCCCGGTGTTGCAACCAGCGCGGCACTCGTTCCGGGGATAATGGCTCCACTTTGACCGCGGTGACCGCGCGCAGCAGCTCGGAATCAGGCTCCTCTCCCGCTGCAAACGCGAGCACGAGCGTAGTCGTCGGATTGGGGGCCTCGAGGTATCTGACCAGCTCGTCGCGGAGCTTCGTTTTGCGCTTTCCGAGCTGCTCCATCCCGCGCAGAATCACAGCGCGGCGCTCCGCCAGCATCGGCGGAGTGTTCACCAAAGTATGGAACTGCTCCGGTGTGAGATCGGCAGCGAAGCGCGAATCGAAGTTGAAGTCACGGTTCCCGTTTCCTCCGAGAGCCGCCTCTACAAGAAGGCGAAGGGCCTCGTCTTTGAGGACATCTTCGTCACCATAGAGTAGATAGACAGGATCGAGGTCGCCCTTCTTCAGGCTCCGCAGCAGGGCATCGAGCGTAAGCGGCATACAGGTGGCAAGTTACCGCTCACCTCTGCCGGGAGAAAGGTCGAAAGATCGCTAACGGCCCGGAGTTGCGGGCTGGAAATTGATTGCGGCAGGTTGTACGAGCGCGGTGCCGTACGGGTATGGATTTCCGCTCACGACGCTCGCGCGCGGATCCTGAAATGAGACGAATGGCAGTCCGGCATTGGCCACCGGCTTTGGGAAGGCAGCCGGCGGAAGCCGCTGTACGGTCTCGACGTGGGGTCTCTTTCCCAACTCGAAAACGAAGAGTGCTACACCTGCAAGCACCAACAATGCAGCGGAGATGCCCGCGCGCGCGGGAGGCGCCGGAATGTGACGCCGCTCCAACTCCAATCGGGCTTCGAGTCGCTGGCGAAAATCAGGTGATGGCGAGATGGGCGGGGCGGTGTGGAGAACCTGAACAGCCTGGCGTACGGTCGCGTCATAGCGGCGACAGGAGGCACAGTGGGCTATATGTCGCGCGAAACGACGCAGCTCGCGGGGGGCCGTGATGAGGCCATCCCGATAGTCGGAATGCCGTTCCAGGAACTCGCTGCACAGCATAACGATGAAATGTACAACTCCCAGCCACGGCTGTTCCGCGACTGGGCAGGAAGGCGTAGGCTTTGGTTAGACCAGGATGGGGCCGATGAGCTGAGCGAAGCTGTTGCGTGCCCGATTCAAGCGACTCTTCACCGTTCCCAGGTTGCACCCCGTTATCTCGGCGATCTCCTGATAGCTCTTTCCCTCGAGCTCACGGAGAACGAACACCTCGCGGTGATGTTCAGGTAGCCGCTGGACGCACTGGTCCACCGCATCCTTCAGGAACCGCTTGCGGTACAGGTCGTCGGGACGCGCTGTCGTGTCCTCGAACTGTAGCGGCCGATGATCGGCTTCCCAGTTTTTCTTGATCGTCTGGAACAGCACCAAGGGGTTGCGGCTGCGGTTGCGCAGCTCGTTCTTGGCGAGGTTGGACGCGATTGTATAGATCCAGGTCGAGAATTTCTTGGTCTGGTCGAAGCGGTGCAGATGACGGAACACCCGGATGAATACTTCCTGGACGAGATCCTCGGCCCGTTCGCGATCGCCGATCGTCCGATTCACGAAGTTGAGGAGACGAGTCTGGTAGCGGTCTACCAGCGTGCCAAAGGCCTGGGGTTCGCCCGCCAAGTGCCGCATCACCACCTGGCCGTCATCCAGCTCGTGCAGCGCCTCTCGCTCGAGAGCGCGAGGCGATTCGACGGCGGGGATTGTCGGTTTTAGCGTGGTCGCCATACGTGCCCTCAGGTTGCGGACGGGAACACGGAAGACTCTGCGATGCCTTGCGTTAGGAGCATTCGGCACGAATCGTGCCTCCCGGTCTCGTGGACTAAACCCTTACGAGCCAATTACTTGCGACTCGCAGTGAGCTGCGAAAGCGGAATATTGTCCGAGCCGGGGGACAGCGCAATTCCACCCACGATCTAGATCCGAAGAGCGGAAAGGACTAATGCTCCAGTATGAAACCAGCCACGAAGAGGATGCTGAGGGCCGTCTTTGCGTCGCTTATACCCCCGTCGCGCACTAAAGCGAGCGCTTCCGAAAGGGGCGTGGGAGTAACCTCGATGAACTCGTCGGGCTCGCGGGCATGCTTGCCCGTCGTGAGATCGGCTGCCCAAAAAAGGTGAATCCGTTCGTCCGTAAACCCAGGCGTGGTCCATATAGTAGTAAGACGCTCGACTCTGCCCGCTTTCACACCGACTTCTTCGAGCAGCTCGCGCTCCGCACAAACCTTCGGGTCTTCTCCAGGATTCAGCCGCCCCGCCGGGATCTCGATCAAGGGTCCGTTCGTCGCATACCGGTACTGCTTGATCAAGAGAATCGTGGGATCGGCACCGTGGGGGTCTGATGCGAATGGCACGACCGCCGCCGCGCCGGGATGACGAATCATTTCGAGTTGCCCGGTGGATCCGTCAGGAAAGCGCACCGTATCCACGTCGAGGTCTATCACCCGGCCGCTGTGGATTCGTTTGCTGGCGAGCTGCATCAACTCTCCTCAATTAGCGTTGGAACAGCCAGGTGATCGGGACTTTGAAACCTTCGGCAAAGAGGTAGCCAGTGTTGCGGCGCACGTTGGCATGAATTGGCGAGCCAGGGGCGGGCGATGTGTATGGGGTTAATCCCAACCGTTCCGCGATGATCTGCAACCGGAGCATGTGGAATCCGTCGCTCACGAGCAGCACGCGACGGCTGTCTTTGCCCTCAAACCACCGTTTGACTTGTTCGAGCGAAGCGTAAGTGTCGTGACCGCCGGGGAGCGGCAGCACGGCGTCGGCGGGCATGCCGAGCCGGACGAGGTAGTCGCGGCCGACGTTTGCTTCATTGAGCGAATCGCCGACGCCAACGCCGCCGGTGACGAGGACAACCGGGGCAAAACCACGCTGATAGAGCGTCGCGGCGTGATCGAGCCGGGCGCGAAAAACCGGAGACGGACGGCCGTTGTACTGCGCCGCGCCGAGCACGACGATGGCGTCTGCGGCGGTCGCC
>DASZNX010000133.1:0-4736 GCA_035551075.1 Gemmatimonadales bacterium
ACGGGAGCACGAATACGGTCGCGTTCTGATATGCCCGCTGCAGCTCGGCATCGGAAACCTTGCCGCGAAACTCGACCCGACTGGCGACGCCATTCTGGCCGCTGAGGGATTCCAGACGCGCGCGCTCTGGCCCGTCGCCCACGATGACGAGACGTGCGTCGCGGTTCTTCAACCGCCCTACCGCCTCGATGAGGTGTGATACGCCCTTCCGCTCGACCAGACGGCCCACGAACAGAATGGTGGGGGGGGTAGGGAGGGTGGAGGGGGGCGCACCGCCGGACTGCGCGTAGGTAGAGGATTGGAGCAGCGGAGAGGGCAATGAAGCCGTGTACGGGATTACCTCGACCGGTACGTCGACCAGCTCGCGCAACTCGTTCGCCGTGTACGACGAAATCGCGACCACTTTGGCGGAGCGCCGGGCGGCCCACTTGAGAAATCCCTTGAAGGGCTTGAGAACATTCTTCACCCACCGCAGCTCAACACCATAGAACGTCGTGACTATGGGGGCGGGCCGCGCGCGCTGCGCCGCCCATCCGAACAGCGCCAGGGGCAGGGGCCAGTGCACGTGGATGATATCGTAGGACCGCCGCCGTGCGAGCCGCCAGATCGCCCACATACCCCCAGCGACGAAGAACAGCGGCAGCAGGCGATAGAGCAGAGACCGCCGCATCCGGTCGGGCGCCGTCTCCTCATGGGTGAGGTTTTCCCACCGGCGGAAGAAGTAGCGAAATCGGTGGACCGGAATCCCGGCGAATGTCTGGTTGGACAAGCCCTTGTACGCCGACGTGAACACCTCGACCTCGTCCCCGGCTGCCCTGAGTCGTTGCAGCAGCTCCACAAGCCAGGGAGAAATCGGATCATCCGGGCCGCGGGGGAACGCCGTCACCACATGGAGGATGCGCATGCGGCTGATACTATAACCCTTCTCTGCTACGGGGGCGCGGTTATCTTTCGGAGCGCGTTTGAGTTACCCCAATCCCTCTGGAAGGATGTTGGTGACGATGGCGGAGCGTATTGCGACCGGCTCTCCTGAGCTGACCAAATTCTACAGCGAGCGGTACAACTGGCGGAATTCCGGCGAAGAGCGGATGCGATTCCGCCGCGCCACCAAACTGGCCCAGGTGAAGCCTGGTGCCGCCGTGCTCGACATCGGGTCTCGGAACGGCGACCTCCGTAATTACCTGCCGAAGGACATCAAGTACCAGGGCCTGGACATCGCGCCCGAGTTCGCTGCGCCGCACATCATGATTCACGACATCACCACGGGCCTGCCGTTTCCGAACGAGTCGTTCGACAATGTATTCATGGTCGAGGTGCTCGAGCATACGCCAACCGCCTACAACACCGCGGGCGAGATCCGGCGGATTCTCAAAAAGGGTGGGGTCTGGGTCGTCTCGGTCCCGAATCCGTATCACTTCAAAGAGATCATCTGGAATCTCTTCCGCGTTCCCGACAGGCAAGGCCACATCTACAGTTGGACGCGCCAGACCATTACGCGGCTCGGCGAGATGAATGGCTTGCGGCTCGAGGACTGGGGCGGCACCTACCTGTGGCCAAAGCCGGTGATCCCCGCGCCGTGGTGGATGATGGCGCGCTCGGTCGCCTATAAGTTCGTCAAGGACTGACTTCCAGAATTCGGTGAACATCCCTCCCCGGCGTCGGTGGCTCTGGGCGATCCAGGCGGCCGTCGCCGTGGTGGTTGTGCTGCTGGTGTATCGCTCGCTGGCGCACAACTGGACCGAGTTCCGGTCGCTGCAGCTGCACCTGGCGGTGCGGCCCGCGTGGCTCGCGCTCTCGCTCGTAACCGTTTTCTTCACGTACATCTTCTACATCGAGGCGTGGCGCCGGCTCCTCGCCGGTTGGAACCAGCACATTGCGTTCCGCCCTGCCGCGCGCGCCTGGTGTCTCTCGAACCTCGGCCGCTATGTCCCCGGCAAAGTCTGGACGGTGACCGGCCTGGTGGTGCTGGCCCAGCGCGCCGGTGTACGCGGAAGCGCCGCGGCTGCTTCGGCCGTCGCCTTCCAGGCACTCGTCCTCGGCACCGGCGTGGCTATCGTGGCCGCCGCGACGCCGCACGCTGCCTCCGGCACGCGACTCCTGATCGGCATTGTCGTAGCCGCTGGATCGCTTGTCTTCCTGGTGTGGGGTCCGACGGCGCGCTGGCTGGGACGAGTCATGAGCACGAGTAACCCGCTCAACCCCCTGCCGCTTTCGGCCGTCGGGGCAGCGGCGGGACTCATGCTCGTCGGCTGGGTGGTGTACGGGACGTCCTTCTGGCTGTTCATCCAGGCGCTGCTCCCGGACGCCACCATCTCCGTTGCGACCGCGTGCGGGACATTTACGCTGAGCTACATTCTTGGCACCCTCGCCCTATTTGCTCCGGGCGGCATCGGCGTTCGGGAAGTGCTGCTCGTGAGTCTGCTCACGCCGTACCTCGGGAGTGGCGGGGCGGTCGCCACGAGCATCGGATCGCGCGTCCTGCTGACGATCGGGGAAGTGGGGGCCGCATTGATCGCCGTGGCCGTGTCCGGCAAAACCCCAGCGGAGAATCCTTCTGAATAACGAGCCGCCTCGTCCGAACCTGATCGCGACCGCGATGCTCACGTTGTGGGTGGCGATTCTGTGCCTGCCGATGCTGGCGGGGAAGTGGTTGGCGGGACCACTCAGCGATCAACTCTCGGCCGGCGTGCCGTTCCGCGGCTGGGGCGCGGAGTGGTGGAACCGGCTCGGCCATGTGCCGCTGTGGAATCCCGAAATTTTTGGCGGGATGCCGTACGTGGCTGCCATCGGAACGGGCGACGTGCTGTATCCAACCGCAGTGGTGCTGCGTCACTTCCTTCCGACTTCGACCGCGACGAACATCGGTTTCTTCGTGCACTACGTGCTGGCCGGTGTGTTCACCTACCTGTTTCTGCGCAGCCTGCGAGTCTCGTGGTCTGGCTCGCTCGTCGCGGGTATCGCGTACCAACTATCCGGCCTGATCGCGTCGTACGTTCAGCCGGGACATGATGGCAAGCTGGTCGTTTCGGCCCTGCTGCCTCTCGTACTGCTGGGACTCGTGCTGGGGCTGCGCGATCGCCGACCCGCGGGATACGCCATTGTCGCACTCGGGGTGGGGCTGAGCATTCTCACCCAGCACGTTCAGATCACGTACTACATGCTGATCACGGCGGCCGTGTTCGCGCTCTATTTGAGCTTCGGCACCGGGCCCCGCGCGCGCAGCGATCAGGTCCGGGGGCTGGCACTGGCGCTCGGCGCAGTGCTCCTGGGTTTCGGAATCGCCGCGATCCAGCTCCTGCCCGCATTCGCCTACATCCCGCTCTCGAGCCGGGCGGTCAGCGTCCAGGGCGGCTTCGAGGGCGCGACGAGCTTCGCCATCCCGTGGGAGCACGTTCCAGAGTTCTTTCTGAAGTTTTTCACGGGATGGGGATATCCAGGCACATACTGGGCCGCGAACGGGCTCAAGCTGCACTCGGAGTACCTCGGACTGCCGGTGATTGCGCTGGCAGTCTTCGGCGCCGGATCGCCGAGCGCCGACAAGCGGCTCCGCTGGTGGCTTGCGGCAATTGGACTGTTGTTCCTCCTCATCGCCTTGGGCAGCGGTACGCCGTTCTATCGGTTGTGGTGGGCGGTCATGCCGTACGTCAAAAAAATGCGCGCGCCGGGTATGGCGTTCTTCGTGGTGGCGTTCGTGGTGGCGTGTTTCGCGGGATTCGGCGTGGAGCGCATGGAGCGCCGCGATGATGAACAAAAAATGCTGAAGCTGGCGCGCACCTGGATGATCGTTGCCGGCGTCATCGCGTTGCTTGCGAGCGTAGGCGCCTTCGGCAACCTGGCACGCTCGCTGGCGGTGGAGCGGCGATCTCTCGTGAACTCTCGGGACATCATGTGGGGAGCGTTGACGAGCGCGCTGGCATTGGCGGCTGTCGCCGCATTGGCGTGGGCGTGGATCCGGCAGCGAGTCCGTCCGATGCCGTTCGCGCTGCTCTTGGCGCTGATCGTCGGGGCGGACCTGTGGATCAACGCGCGACCGTTCTGGACCTACAGCACGCTCGATAAAACGTTGTACCGTCCCGATTCATTGACAGCGCGAATGCAGGCGGCGCCCGGTGTCGCTCCAATGCGCGTCATCGACCTGGGCCTGATTTCTCCGGGCGGCCCGATCTATCCGGGCAACACCTTGATGGCCCTCGACGTACCACAAGTGCTGGGGCAGCATGGTCTCGAGCTCCGCTATTTCGACGAGGTCCTGGGCGGTCGCATCGAATTGCGTAACCTTGGGAATCTGCATCTGTGGGAGATGCTGGCGGTCCGCTGGGTGCTCGCGCCGGCCCAGGCACAAGGGCTGGACTCGATTCCCGGTTTCGTGCGGGTGGTGAGCAATGGCATCACCGCGGAGGGAAGGCCGGTTCAATTATTCGAACGGAAAACGCCGACGCCATATGCCCGCGTGGTTCCGGCAGCATTTTCGATCGACTCCGCTTCCGTCGTGGCGGCGGTGGCCGATCCGCGCATGGCTTACGATCGCGTGGTTCTCCTCGATGCTCGCGAGGGCGTTGCCACGCAGCCGCTGACGCAGATGCCGCCGCCGAGCGCCTCAGGCGCGACGGTGCGGCATTGGGAACCGGGGAAGATGAGTGTCGATCTCGATCCGCCGCCGGCGGCGCCGAGTTATCTCGTCGTATCGGAAAACTGGGCGCCGGACTGGCGGGCGCTGGTGGATGGAAGCCGCGCCA
>DASZNX010000134.1:0-1667 GCA_035551075.1 Gemmatimonadales bacterium
CGCGGGTCAATCAAGTCCAGGGCTCCCTGCCGCCGGATATCGAAATCGAAGTCGAGCAGCTCACACCGTCATTATTTCCGATTCTCTCCTACAACGTGGAAGGTGGCGAGCCGGCGCGCCTCTACGATCTCGCGCGCTACGACATCAAACCGTTGATCTCCCGGGTGCCCGGTGTGGGACGCGTGGACGTCCAGGGATCGGACGTCCGCGAATTGGAAGTCATCGCCGATCCCGCCCGGGTCGCCGCCCACGCGCTCACGTACAATGACCTGGCCGACGCAATTCGCCGGTCCATCACGGTCCAGGCCGTCGGCCGGGTGGCCCAGGATTACCGGCAATATCTGATCGTGACCGATCAGGAGGCGCACGCCGCGGACGACATCGGCAACGTCGTCCTGCGCGGAGGACTGCACGTGCGGGACGTCGCGACGGTGCAGCTGGGAACCGAGGATCACGTGCGCATCATCGCGGGCGACGGCAAGCCGGCGGCGCTCATCAACATCACGCGGCAACTCGGCGGCAACACGCTCGCGGTCGCCGACAGCGTCGCGCGCATCATGCGGACCATCGCGCCGACATTGCCGCCGGGCGTTCATCTCAAGCCCGTATACGACCAGGCCGAGCTGGTGCGCGAAGCAGTGCGATCGGTGCGTGACGCGATGCTGGTCGGTGCGGCCCTCGCCGTCGTGGTGCTGCTCCTGTTTCTGCGCCACGGCCGGATCACCGCGATCAGCGCAACGTCCATCCCGTTGACGCTGGCCATCACCATCTTTGTGATGCGGCTGCTCGGCCAAACCTTCAACCTGATGACGCTTGGCGCCATGGCAATCGCGATCGGTCTCGTGATCGACGATGCGGTCGTTATTACCGAGAATATTGCGCGCCACTTGCGGCTCACGGACGAGCGGACGCTCGCGATCCGCACCGCCGTGCAGGAGCTGATCTGGCCGGTGACGACGTCGACTCTTACGACCGTCGTGGTCTTTCTCCCGCTCGGCCTCCTGCAGGGCGTCGTCGGCCAGTTCTTCGCCGCCCTGGCGACGACGCTGACAGTTGCCGTGCTCGTGTCATTGCTGCTCGCGCTCACCATCATTCCACTCCTGGCCGAACAATTCGTGACGGTGCACGAGGTCGAGCGGAGCTCGTCCGGGCCCCTCGCGCGCGCCCAGACCGCGCTCGACGCGCTGAGCCCGCGGTACGAGTCCGCGCTGAGCTCCGTGCTGAGCCACACGCGCCGCATCGTGCTCGCGGCGCTCGTGCTCGTCGTGCTGGGCGTCGTGCTCTGGCGACTGGTAGAAACAGGCTTCCTGCCCGAGATGGACGAAGGCGCGTTCGTGTTGGACTACTTCACTCCGGGAGGCACGGCGCTGGCCGAGACCGATCGTGAGGTGGGGATCGCGGAACGCATTCTCGCCGCCACGCCGGAAATCGCCGGCACATCGCGACGCACTGGCGCCGAGCTTGGGCTCTTCGCCACGGCGCAGAATACGGGCGATATCGTCGCGCGGCTCAAGCCGTCCAGCCAGCGGTCGCGAGACATTTTTGCGGTCATGGACGACGTCCGCGATCAAATCAACGCAGCGGTGCCCCGGCTGCACATCGAATTCGTCCAGATCCTCTCGGACGTGATCAACGATCTCGCCGGCGCGGCACGGCCCGTCGAAATC
>DASZNX010000135.1:0-7574 GCA_035551075.1 Gemmatimonadales bacterium
GGACCCCGAAATCTTCAACATGCTCGGCGCCTCGCTGCGCGAGTTAGGTGACGATTCCGGCGCGACGCGGGCGTTTTATCAAGCGCTCCGATTGGACCCCGACCGTGCGACGACGCTCACGCTGCTCGGAATCCAGGACGCGCTCGTGGCGAAGTATGACTCGGCGCTGCGCTGGGTCGATAGCGCGCTTGCGGTCGACGCGGGATTCTACGACGCCTATGTCTCCCGGGGGTTCTACCGCCTGCTCCTCGGAGACACTGCCGGTGCGCGGGCCGATGCGCAGGTCGCGCGACAACTGCCCAGCGGCAATCATCTGTCCGACGAGACGCTAGCCGTACTCATCGATGCCCGGTCAGGCCGCGTTACCCCGGCCCGCCGGCGGCTCGACCGGCTCATGACGAGCTTCGCCGGCCGGAACACCCCTCCCAGTCCCCTCGTCGCGACACTCCTCGCGCGCGCGCTCCACGCGGTCGGCGACCGGGATCGAGCGCTGGACGTACTCGAGCGGGCGGCCCCGCGCGGCGCAGTCCTGTGGTTCTGGCTGCGATTCCCCGGCTTCGATACGATTCGCGCGGACCCCCGCTTTCAGCGCGTCATGGCCGAGTCACGACCTCCGCTGACTTCGTGAAGCGGCTCAGCGTCGCTGCGGTGGAATCGGCAGGACCAACGTGAATGTGCTTCCGGCGTCGGGCTGCGACACGACTGCAATCGTTCCTCCAAACATGTTCTCCGTGATTTCCTTGACGACGGAAAGGCCGATCCCCGAGCCCTGACCGGGCGGCTTGGTCGTGTACCCCGCAGCGAAGATGCGGCTGACGTTCTCCGGTGCGATCCCCACGCCGGAGTCGCGAACCGCGAGGATCAGGTTTTCCCCCTCGCGCTCCACCGTGATTGTCACGCTGCCTGAGGATGGGCGACTCGCGTCCACCGCATTGCGAATGAGATTCGTGATCACCTGGTAGAACGCGCCCGGGTCGCCGAACAGATACAGCGCATCCATACCAGAGCTCCATTTCAACGTGACGCCGTGCTTGCGCCCGAGCGGCCGCTCGAGCGTCACACAGGATCGGACCACGGAGACTACGTCGAACCGGGCGAGCTGCGCGGTGGCCCCAAAGGGCCGATCCTGAATGGACCGGAGATAGTCGGCGGCCTGCTCGATCCCCTGGGCCACGTGAGCGAGGTCGTCGAGCAGTTGCGCGCGGAATCGCGGATCGAGTGCCGACGCATCGCGCAGGGCATCGAGGCTCAGGTCGAGATTGCCCAGCGCGACGGCCAGCGGATTGCCGACCTCGTGCGCGATCACGCTGGGCCGGCGCGCCATTTCGCGCAGCGCGTCGGCGGGAGGTAGACGAGCCTGTGCCGCTCCGGCGGCGATGCCGAGGAAGCCAAGGCTGAGGCCCGCGAGCTCGAGGATCATGCGCTCGCGGCTGCGGCGCTCGACTCCAGGAGGGCGGGGCGGGGGAGCCGCCGGCCGGAGACGGACCGGTGCGACACACCAGCGGTCGCTCCCGTCGGCAAGCCGGCATCCGATCCAGCGGCTATGCTGGATGAGCGGCGCGCCCCAGCGGCGCAGCGTAGTTTCGAGATCGAGCGTCGTCTCGTGAGCCGGCGGATCGGCGACACTACTGAACAGCGGCGTGGCGTCCGCTTTGGGGGAGATCTCCCACAGCGTCACAACCCGGCCGTGCAGCGCAATGCCGGCCTGGCGCAACACCTCGCGCTCGTGCGCTTGCGCGATATCCATTCCTCCCTGGCCGCACTCCCCGGATGTGGGTTTCAGAAAATAGGCCCCCGCGGTGACACGGTGTTAGGGCGTTTTTGCTGCATTGAGGGGTGCTGTTGCGGCATTGCGGAATGGGACAGTTTGTAGCCCATGGAAAGTTCGGCACTCAACGCCTGGGAATCCTTCTACGTGATCCTGGGATCGTCCGCGGCTGCGCTTACCGGGCTGCAGTTCGTGGTCATTACGCTGATCGCGGGCGGCCGTGTCCGGCACACGCAGCGTGAGATCAATGCGTTCGGCACACCGGTCGTCGCGCATTTTTCGGTGGTCCTGTTGGTCTCGTCGATCTTGAGCGCTCCATGGCGGCTCTCTTCCGATCCCGCGCGCTGGATCATCGCGATCGCCGCTCTGGGGATCTTGTACGCCGTCGTGACGCGGCTTCGTGCGCGAGCTGTAAGGCAGCTACCCGGGGCTTACCAGCCGGTGCTCGAGGATCTGATCTGGTTCCAGTTCCTGCCGAGCGCCGGATACGTGGTGCTGCTCGGCGCCGGCGTGGCCCTGTATCGCGGCCATGAAGGCGCGCTCCGCACCATCGCGGGGCTCATGCTCTTCCTGCTTCTGGTATCGATCCGCAATGCCTGGGATACCGTGACGTGGATTGCGGAGACGCACTCGAAGGAGAGTTAGGGTCCCGCTCGCGCGAGCAGATCTCGGAGTACGGCAGGGTCCACGGGCTTGAGCAGGCGGTGATCGATGCCGGCCGCTTCACTGTGGCGGTCACGCTCGGCGCCCCAACCGGTCACGGCAATCAGCATGACGCTTCGGCCCCAGGGCTGATGGCGGATCTGCCGCGCTACTTCATAGCCGTGAAGCTTGGGGAGTCCGATGTCGAGCAGGACGACATCGGGACGAAATTCGGCCGCGACTTGGAGCGCGGTGGGCCCGTCATGCGCGAGCCGCGTTTCCTGCCCCCACTCGGTGAGCATCAGTTTCATCATCGCGGCGGTGTCCTCGTTGTCCTCGACGACGAGCACGCGGCGGTACGGCAGCGTACCAGTGGCCCTGGCGCTCGGCTTGGCTCGTTTTTCCGGAAGCACATCACCCACGACCGGAAGCCGCACGGTAAACTCCGCGCCGCAGCCCGGGCCGGCGCTATACGCGGTCAGCATGCCGCCATGCATCTCGATCAATCGCCGAGCCAACGCGAGCCCGACTCCCAGACCGCCTTCTCCGGCGGACGAGCGCTCGCCGTGCACGAATGGATCGAAGATGAACGGCATCAAGGCGCGGTCGATTCCCGAACCGTTGTCGGTGACTTTGACGAGCAGGCCGCCGGTGTCCGCCTGCGCGAAGATCGTGATTCGCGCGCCCTTCGGTGAGTACCGCGCCGCGTTATCCAGCAGATTGACGAACACTTGCACCAGCCGGCTGAAATCGCCGTTTAGATACACCGGATTCGGCGTCAGCTCGACGATCAAGGCGGCGTTGCGCTGGTCGAGGAAGGGCCGGACCGTCTCGACGGCGGTAGCGATGACCTCGGACAACACGACATGCCCCGTCTGCAACGCGAGCTTGTCGCGGGTGATCCGGCTGATATCCAGCAGATCGTTGGTGAGGCGGGTGAGCTGGTGTGTCTGGCGCTCCACGATCCCTTGCAGTGCCAGGACGTCGGCGTGCTCACCGGCCTTGAGCCGCAACGCTTCCGCCGCGGTGCGGAGCGCCGACAGCGGGGTCCGCAACTCATGCGCGAGCGTCGCGAGAAACTCGTCCTTGCGGCGATTCGCCTCGGCGAGGGTCGCGGTGCGCTCGGACACGCGCTGTTCCAGCACGTCGTTGCTCCGCTTCAGCTCGTCCGCGATCTTCTGCCGCTCCGAGATCTGGCGCTGCAGCTCGATATTGACCTTCGCGAGCGCGCGGCGCTTGCGATACAGGTCGATGAACACGGCGATCTTGGCGCGCAGGATCTGCGGGTCGATCGGCTTCGTCAGATAATCGACCGCACCGACCGCGTAGCCTTTCAGCTCGTCCTGCTTGTCGAGCATGCGCGCCGTGAGAAAGAGAATCGGCACTTGTTGGGTGCGGTGGCGGCGCTTGATCATGGTGGCGAGATCGAAGCCGCTCATCCCCGGCATCATCACATCGAGCACGATCGCGGCGAAATCCTGATCGAGCAGCGCGAGCAACGCCTCGTCCGCCGAGCGCGCCAGCACGAACCGGCAGCCGGTGGTCTCGAGGGTCGCCTGCAACGCCTCCAGATTGGCCGGCTGGTCGTCGACGAGCAGGATCTGCACCATGTCGTCCGGGTGGACGACCGGTGTCACGGCGGGGCCCAGAGTGGCCGTGCGGGCGGCGGCCATCAGCGGTGCAACCAGACGCGCAGCAGCGACAGCAGCTGGTGCGCATCGACCGGTTTGGCGATGTAGTCGGACGCGCCCGCGTGGAGGCAGCGCTCGCGGTCGCCTTTCATCGCTTTCGCGGTCAGGGCAATGATGGGCAGGCTGCGGAACCGGGGATTAAGCCGAATTTCGCGCATCGTGGCGTAACCATCCATGTCAGGCATCATGATGTCCATCAGCACCGCGGAGATGCCGGGCGTCGACTTGATGAGATCGATCGCCTGGCGGCCGTTCGTGGCGCTGAGCACGGTCATCCCTTCATTTTCGAGTAGTGTGGTGAGGGCGAAGATGTTCCGCGCATCGTCGTCGACGACGAGGACGCGATGGTCACTCAGCATCTCGGCAGACCCGTAGAGGCGGTCGAGCAACAAACGCTTGGACTCCGGCAGATCGTCGATCACGCGATGCAGGAACAGGGCTGTCTCGTCGAACAATCGCTCGGGCGATTTCACATCCTTTAGGACGACGCTGCTGGAGAGTGACCGGAGCTTCTCTTCCTCTTCCGGTGTCAGCGTCTTGCCCGTGAACACGACGATCGGCACGTCGCGCAGCTTCTGCTCGGTCTGCACGCGGTCCAGGAGATCTAGGCCGCTCATGTCCGGCAGCCGCAGATCCACGACGCAGCAGTCGAACGCCGACTCGAACAGCATGTGCAAGGCTTCGCCGCCCGTGCCGACGGTCGTGATCTCGATGTCGTCGTGGCGGAGCAGCTCGACGATCGCCTGACGTTCGACCGCGTTGTCTTCGACGACGAGGAGCTTCTTGGTGTGCGGCTGCGCGTACGTCTTGAGCCGCTCGAGCGCGCCCTCGAGATCGCCGGTGGTCGCCGGCTTCACGAGGTAGGAGAACGCGCCGTGCGCCAGGCCGTGCTGGCGGTCTTCGACCACGGAGATCATCTGCACGGGGATGTGCCGGGTCGCCGGATCGAGCTTGAGATTGCTCAGCACCGACCAGCCCAGAGTATCCGGCAGGAAGAGATCGAGGGTGATCGCGGTCGGGCGGTATTGCCGCGCGAGCGCCAGCGCCGTTTCGCCGCGGTTCGCGACGATACCCTTGAATCCCTTGTCGCGGGCAAGCCCGAGCAGTACCCGCGCATAGTGGGGGTCATCGTCCACGATCAGCAGGACATTCTCGCCCGATCCCGGAGTCACGCTGGCGCGATCGTCCGGCACGATCTCATCCGCGCGCGAGACGCTCAGCACGGGCGTCGATTGGAACGCGGCGCTTTCCACCGGATCGCGCAGCGTCGTGGGAATCGCCCGCGTGGCGCCGGCGTACTCGATCGGCAGATACAACGTGAACGTGCTGCCCTTGCCTGGAGTGCTGATCAACCGGATGTCGCCGCCGAGCAATCCCGCCAGCTCGCGGCTGATGGCAAGCCCGAGGCCGGTGCCGCCGTACTTGCGGCTCGTTCCCGCGTCGCCCTGGTGGAATGCTTCGAAGATCAGCTTCTGCTTTTCGGGCGCGATGCCGATGCCGGTGTCGCTCACCTCAAAGGCGACGACGCCTCCCGCGGGCGCGCCGTTGAGAATGGGGTGATCGCTTGCCCATCCCTCGCTCGCGACGCTGACCCGCATCGTGACCTCGCCGCGCTCGGTAAACTTGAACGCGTTCGAGAGGAGATTCTTGAGAATCTGCTGCAGCCGCTTGGCATCGGTCCGCAGCGTGAGCGGCAAGCGCTCGTCCATCTCGACCCGGAGCAATACCCCCTTCGACTCGGCCACATGGTGGAAGGTGCGCTGGACGCTCTCCCGGATCGTCGCGAAAGTGACTTGATCGACTTCAACGGTTACCGTACCCGACTCGATCTTCGACAGATCGAGGATGTCGGTAATGAGGGTGAGCAGATCGGTGCCCGCCGAGTGGATGTTGCGGGCGAATTCGACCTGCTTGGGCGTGAGCGTCCCCCCGGGATTGTCCGCGAGCTGCTGGCCAAGCAGGAGAATCGCGTTCAGCGGCGTGCGCAGCTCGTGCGACATGTTTGCGAGGAACTCGGACTTGTACTTCGACGTGAGCGCGAGCTCGGCCGCCTTTTCTTCGAGCGCGCGCCGGGCCTGCTCGACTTCCTGGTTCTTCCGCTCCACCTCCGCGTTCTGCTCCGCGAGCTGCTTGGCCTTGGTCGCCAGTTCCTCGTTCGTGCTTTGCAGCTCCGTCTGCCGGGTCTGCAGCTCCTGCGTGAGCTGCTGCGACTGCTCGAGCAGGCTTTCGGTCCGCATCGTTGCTTCAATCGTGTTGAGCACGACGCCGATCGACTGGGTGAGCTGCTCGAGGAAGCTCAAATGCGTCGGCGTAAAGGGATAGAGCGAAGCCAGCTCGATGACGGCTTTGGTTTCGCCCTCGAACAGCACAGGCAGGATCACGACGTTGGTGGGCAGCGCGCTCCCCAGGCCGGATCCGATGCGCGCGTACGACGGCGGCACGTCTTGCAGGACGATGCGCTGCTTTTCCAGCGCGCATTGCCCGACGAGCCCCTCGCCGAGCGCCACGGTGCGCAGCCGGCTGGCGGCGCGGGCATACGTCGCCAGCGGGGAGAGCTCGTGCCCGTGGCGCGGACCGGCTTCAGTCGGCCGCATCTGATAGATCACGCCTTGCTGCGCTTTGACGAGCGGCACGAGCTCGGACAGCAGCGTCTTGCCGACGGTGACCAGGTCGCGCTGGCCCTGCAGCATGCCCGTGAATTTCGCGAGGTTGGTCTTGAGCCAGTCCTGTTCCTGGTTCGACTCCGTGGTCGCGCGGAGGTTGCGGATCATCGTGTTGATGTTGTCCTTTAGATCTGCCACTTCGCCGCGGGTCTCGACCTGAATCGAGCGCGACAGGTCGCCCTTGGTCACGGCCGTCGCCACTTCCGCGATCGCGCGCACCTGCGTGGTGAGGTTCGCCGCCAGCAGGTTCACGTTGCCGGTGAGGTCCTTCCAGGTTCCGGCGGCGCCCGGCACGTTCGCCTGGCCGCCGAGCCTGCCTTCCACGCCCACTTCGCGCGCCACGTTCGTGACCTGCTCGGCGAACGTCGCGAGCGTGTCCGTCATGCTGTTGATGGTCTCCGCGAGTGCCGCGACTTCGCCCTTCGCTTCCACCGTCAGCTTCTGACGCAGGTCGCCGGTCGCAACCGCGGTCACGACGCGCACGATTCCCCGCACCTGATTCGTCAGGTTTGCGGCCATGACGTTCACCGAATCAGTGAGGTCCTTCCACGTGCCGGCAACGCCCGGCACGTCGGCCTGGCCGCCGAGCTTGCCGTCGGTCCCAACCTCGCGCGCCACGCGCGTCACTTCTGCCGCGAAGGCGTTCAGCTGGTCGACCATCGTGTTGATCGTGTTCTTGAGCTGGAGGATCTCACCCTTCACGTCGACGGTGATCTTGCGCGACAGGTCGCCGCGCGCGATCGCGGTCGCGATGTCGGCGATGTTGCGCACCTGTCCGGTGAGGTTCGACGCCATCGAGTTCACGTTGTC
>DASZNX010000136.1:0-4332 GCA_035551075.1 Gemmatimonadales bacterium
CGCGCTGGAATCGAAGAGGACGCGCATGACGTCATCCATCGAGCGCCGCCCCGCTGTGGCATCCCGCACAATGAAGTCGAGCATCGTGCCGAGCACCTCACCCTGCAGATGCGTGCTCGCGCTGTAGTCGCCTAACGCCCCTGGCGGCGCGTTGTAGGCCACCCGACTGATTGCCTCGGCGGAGAAGCGCTCGTACGCCGGATTCCCGAGGTAGCGAGAGAGCAGCCGCTCGAGATGCGCAAGGCGCGTCGAGTCTGCAGCCGGCAATCCGGCACGCCGCGCGAGCAGATCGGCGTAGTACATCGTGAGACCTTCGCTGAACCACAGAGTCGAGACGGGCGGCTGGGTGCGGTAGTCGATGTCCCGATACTCACTCGGCCGCATCGCCAGGAGGTTCCAGGTGTGAAAGAACTCGTGGGCGATTTCTCCCGTGAAGGCGTTGGGATCGCGCGCCAGGTCGGCACTCTGTGCTCCCAGCGAGACCGAGTTCCGATGCTCGAGCCCCCCGCTGAACGCACCATCCTCGAACAGGAACGAGTACTCGCGATACGGCGCTCGGCCGAAGAGCGCAAATGCCTGATGAACGAGGCGCCGAATGCCCGAAACGAACGCCACGGTGTCGAACGGCGTCGCATTGGGCAGTGGCCAGTACACGACGCGATGCGGGACACCGCTCTCGACGAAGCGCCACTCCCGGAGATGGCCGACGAGGATTGGCGAGTCGATGAGAGTGGCGGCGTTGATGGCGGTGAACATCCGGACGAATGGACCGTGAACCCCGATTTTCGCGCCCTGAGCCCACCGCCCTTCTGGCTGTTGTGGGAACGACGATGGTAAACCTGTCGCGACTCTCCAGCTCGCCGGCAGCTCGAGGGTCACGCTCGCCGCCATCGCTTCGTCGCCGAGCACGTACATGAATGCGTGCGGGCCGCCGAGCAGTCCACCAGTGGGAGTGAGAAACGGGCGCCATGACGCGCGCGGCAACGGCGCCGGAGGCGGCAGCGCAATCCGATAGCGGACGCGCACGTCGCCGCGCGGCGTGATGACCTGCCAGACCGCACTGTCGATTCGACTCACGACCGCGGACCGAGGCTCCACCGAGAAGCCCGTGACATACCGGTAGTAGCGGTCGTCGTACTCGGGGTGCGCCGCCATGGCCAGGCGGAAGGTGTCGGTCACGGTACGCAGCCGGATTTCGACGTCCCATCCGGAGAGGTCCGTGCTGTCGACGCGCAGGGTGTAATCGATTAAAGCCTTGAGTGCCGGCTGCGGCTTGGGTGCGGTGCCGAGCGCGAGCAGGATGATGAGTGGTGTCATGCAGGTACGACGCCGCTCAGGCAGAGACCGTTTGAATTCCGGCGGTTTTTCCTATACTAGCTCCGTGAGCCCTTCACTCTTTGCCCTGATCCTGGCGAACTCGGTGCCCATTCTGGGTGTCGTGTTCCTTGGGTGGACCGTATTTCCGCTGGTCTTGGTGTACTGGCTCGAGAACGTGGTCGTCGGGGGGTTCAACGTCGCCAAGATGTTGTTCGCGCAGCCGCGCGATCCCTTGGAGTGGGCCGGCAAGCTGTTCGTCATTCCTTTCTTCATCGTGCATTTCGGCGGGTTCACCTACATCCATGGCGTACTCATTCTGGCGTTCTTCGGACCGCACTCGTCTCAGCCGTTCGATCTCATTCCCACAGCGATCGCCGCGATCCGCGCGAACCAGCTCGGCTGGTCTGTGCTGAGTCTCGTGGCAAGCCACGGATTTTCGTTCTTCTGGAACTACATCAAGAACGGCGAGTACCAGCGCGCCTCACTGAGCGCGCTCATGGGCCAGCCGTACGGCCGGGTCATCGTGCTGCACCTCACCGTCCTGTTTGGCGGTTGGCTCGTGATGCTCCTCGGCTCGCCGCTCCCTGCGCTCGTCGTGCTCGTCCTGATCAAAACCGCTGCCGACATGCGCGCGCATCAGGCGGAGCGGCGCAAATTCGCGCCGCTTCCAGTTCCGGCCGCCGTGCCCGACGATTCGCTTAAATCTTCGACCTTCTGAGAATGAGAATCCTGCAGGCCGCGGAGGGGTAGCGCCAGAACACGAGAGACCTTCAGGGGAGCGTTCATGAAAAAGTTTCTGATTCTCTATCTGTCCCCAGTTCCGGCGCGCCAGCAGATGGCGCAGGCCACACCCGAGCAAGCGAAAGGCGGTATGGATCGATGGATGGCCTGGGCGCAGCAAGCAGGTCGCGCCATCGTCGATCTGGGCGGCCCGCTCGGCGACGTCGGCGCAACCCATAGCAAAGTCGTGGGCTTCTCGATTCTCCAGGCGAATTCCACCGATGAGATCGAGCGACTCTTGAAAGATCATCCCCATAACCGGGATGTGGGTGGGTCGTTCGAGGTTCATGAATTCCTCGAGATCCCCGGCATGTCGCGCGGCAAAGCGGTCGAGCCCGGCTTCGAGCCCGCGGGGCGATAACCCGACACGGTTTGCAACTCCATCGGAGCGGCGATAGTTTCGCCGCTCCATGTCCCCCTTTCTCGCTGAGCTCCTTGGTACGATGCTGCTCATCGTCCTCGGTGATGGCGTCGTGGCCAACGTTGTGCTCAGCCAAACCAAAGGCCAGAACTCGGGCTGGATCGTCATCACCGCGGGGTGGGCGTTTGGCGTGACCGTCGCCGTCTATGCCGTCGGGACGTTCAGCGGCGCGCATCTGAACCCGGCCGTGACCATCGGACTCGCTTCACTCGGGAAATTCGCATGGAGCTCGGTGCCGCTGTACATCGGGGCGCAAATGCTGGGCGCGTTTCTGGGCGGCGTGATCGTGTGGCTCGCGTACCTCCCGCACTGGGCCGTCACGGAAAGCCAGTCCCTGAAGCTGGCCGTCTTCTGCACCGCGCCGGCGATTCGCAATCCGGTTTCGAACCTCATCACCGAAATCATCGGGACTGCCGTCCTTGTGCTGGGCGTGCTCGCGATCCTGACACCCAAGAATCTGAATCCGAATTATGGGTGGAACGTCGGACTTGGCCCCGCGCTCGTCGGCATCGTTGTCTGGGCGATCGGCCTTTCGCTCGGCGGACCGACGGGATACGCGATCAATCCGGCTCGCGATCTCGGCCCCCGGATCGCACACGCGCTGCTGCCGATCAAGGGGAAAGGCGGGTCCGACTGGAGTTACGCCTGGATTCCGATCGTGGGCCCGATTGCCGGCGGCTTGATCGCGGCCTTCCTCTATAAGGCCGCCTGGTCGGGTCAATGAAATACATCCTCGCGCTGGACCAGGGCACCACGTCCTCGCGGACGATCGTGTTCGACCAGGCCGGCAATGTGGTCACGTCAGCGCAGCAGGAGTTCCGGCAAATCTTTCCCAAACCGGGGTGGGTGGAGCACGACGCAAATGAGATCTGGGCCACGCAGCTCCAGACGGCGCGGGATGCGATCGCAAAAGCCCGATTGACCGCGTCGGACATTGCCGGCATCGGAATCACAAATCAACGCGAGACCACGGTCGTGTGGGATCGGGACACGGGCACGCCGATTCATCACGCGATCGTGTGGCAGGATCGCCGGACCGCGGCCCGATGTGACCAGCTCAAGGCGCGCGGTCTCGCGCCGATGATCAAGCGGAAGACCGGTCTCGTCGTCGATGCCTATTTCTCCGGCACCAAGCTCGAATGGATCCTCAAGAACGTGAGCGGCGCCCGCGCGCGAGCCAGGGCGGGCAAGCTGGCGTTCGGCACGATCGACACGTGGCTGCTCTGGAATCTCACGGGCGGCAGAGTGCACGCGACCGATCCGAGCAATGCGTCCCGCACCATGCTCTTCAATCTCAGAGGCGATTGGGATACGGAGCTGCTCAAGCAGCTCGGTGTGCCGCGCTCCGTACTGCCCGACGTGAGATCGTCGAGCGAGGTGTATGGCGAGACCACGCTGCTCGGCGACGGCGCGATTCCGATCGCCGGCATCGCCGGCGACCAGCAGGCCGCGTTGTTCGGGCAGGCCTGCACCGAGCCCGGCATGGTGAAGAACACCTACGGAACCGGCTGTTTCATGCTCATGAATACCGGCACGAAGCCGATCGCATCGAAGCACAATCTGCTGACGACGGTGGCCTGGCGACTCGGCAACCGCACGGAGTATGCGCTGGAAGGAAGCATTTTCATCGCGGGCGCCGTCGTGCAGTGGCTGCGCGACGGTCTCGGCATCATCAAGTCGTCGTCGGAAGTCGAAGCACTCGCCTCGCAGGTGACGGACCCCGACGGCGTCTATCTCGTTCCCGCGTTCGCTGGGCTGGGCGCGCCCCACTGGGATCAGTACGCGCGCGGACTCGTCGCCGGGGTGACACGCGG
>DASZNX010000137.1:0-9419 GCA_035551075.1 Gemmatimonadales bacterium
TGAGTACGGCAACCCCCATAGCCTGGCGGTAGCCGAAACCGCTGGCCTTGAACGTCCAGGTATTCGTCGCCGGGTCGTATTGTTCCAGTGATGACGACGTCGTACCGTTGGATCGTTGCCCACCGAATACGTAGAGCTTGCCGTTGATTGTGCCCGCAGCCGCCGAGGTCACTGCTTCCAGCAACGTCGCCTTTACGGACCAGCAGTCGCAGAAGCGCACGACCGCAAAGAAGCGTGCCGGATTCCCGCTGACACCGGTCGCGTTGACGCGCGCGACCAGTGTATCGGTCGTGACCTGTTTCCCCGTCGTCCAACTTCCGACCGTGGCAACACCATTTGCGTCGGTCGTTGCATTGCCTCCCGTGACGCTGCCGCGGCTCACCGTAAATGCGACGCCTGCGTTGGCCACGGGGTTTCCGAACTGATCTTCCAGCTTGACGGACGGTGGAATGGGAACGGTTTCTCCCGGTTCCACCTGCTGGCCGTCGCCGGCCAACTTGGTCATTCGTACCGGCGGCCCTGCAATCGCGGTCGCGGTGAATGTCGCGAAAACTTGCGGCTCCCCCGTTTGAGGATCGACCGCGCGTACCTCGATTTTTTGGGGCTCACCAGCTTTTTGGCCGAGCGTCCAGAGCTCTTGAGCGGTCCCGCTATTGTCGGTGATTTCCGTACCGCCGAAGACGCTGCCGCCGCCCGCGATCACCCGAAAATTCAGCACCTGGTCTTTCTGAGGACCGCCATCGGGTTTGAGGACCTTGACGACGAGCGGCGCGGCGAGCTGCGATCCGGCCGCGCCCGTCTGCTGATCGCCCGAGACGACCTGGAACGAGAGTGTTCCGGTTCCCGCTGATGGAGTAACGGGACGTTCGCAGCCTACGAGGAGCGCGACAGCAACCACGGCGAGGATCCGCCGAATTCGAGAGGGATTCATCGATGAGTTCTCCTGAACCGGGTTATAAAGGCGGGAGCGCCCGGGGTGGGGCAAGAACTACACCGATGACGGACCTACGAGGTTATGATTTTTGGCGCGCGTGCAGCACCGAAGTAAGGCGCCGGCGGAACATCAAAACGAAAAGTTGAATCCGCAGCCGGCTTTGCGATTGGAGTGCACGGCATCCAACTCGAACAGCAGAACACCGAGCCATAGGCCGCGTCGCAGCACGGGATTTTTTATCTGCGGTACCGCGAAGGTGTTCATCAGCAATCCCGCGCCGATCATCAGGTTCACGCGACCAACTGACGGCTTCGGACCGATGAGGGGATTCATTTCCCGGTACCCCTTCCGAATCCCGTCGATCGTGGTGAGCCAGTCGGCAACGATCAACGCGCTCGATGCAAACCGCAGTGCCTGATCGCGCGCTGCGATTTTCCCTGTTGGTCTGGCTGTGGGAATCGGAAACGAGGGATCGTGGATCGGGCGTGGAGTTCCGGGGGTCGGAGTGCTGATCCCGCCCGAGAGTGCCAGCAATAACAATCCGACGACCATGCCGGCGGGATTGGCAAGACCCGCGCCGTGCTAACGGGCTGGAAACCGCGCTGAAACGACCTCCGCTGACACAATCCAGCACAACTTTTGTGCGTCACCCAGGCTCGCTGCTCATCCTTGCGACTCCGACCCGGCCGCCTATCTATGAGGTATGCCTACGGTAACGATCGACGGCCGCCGGGTCAGCGCCGACGCAACCCAAACAATCCTCGATGCCGCACGATCGGCCGGCATCGACATCCCCACATTGTGCTGGTATCCCAAGCTCCCCACCGTCGGGAACTGCCGCGTTTGCCTCGTCTCCGTCGAAGGTCAGGCCAAGCTTATCCCCGCATGCGCGACCACGGTGTCGGACGGTCTGGTGGTCACTACTCAGTCCCACGCCGCTGTGGAGAACCGCAAGGGTGTGCTGCGGCTCCTCGCCGAGCGGTACCCGGCGGATCATCTGAGAAATGGCGGGCGCGCGAATCCGCGCAACGAGTTCGAGCGCTATCTCGTGCAATACGACGTCGTCCCCACGCCGCTCGACGGCCGCGACCTCCCGCTGCGATCGGGCGACGAGCGGCCCGGCGACCCGATGATCCGGCACGACATGTCGACGTGCATCCTGTGCACGCGTTGCGTGCGCGCCTGTGAAGACATTCAGGTCGTCGGCGTGTTGGACGTCGGATTCCGGGGCGAGCACGCCGAAATCATCGTCGGCGCCGATGGCGACCCCGATAAAGCGGGCTGCACGTGGTGCGGCGAGTGCGTCCGCGTGTGCCCAACGGGCGCGATCTTCGAGGTGATGCCGCGGCAGCGCTTCGCGCCCGAACAGATCCGGCATCCCGAGAAGGTGGTGCGGTCGGTCTGCCCCTATTGCGGCGTAGGTTGCCAGGTGGACCTGCACGTCGCGGACAACAAACTCGTTCGCGTTACCTCCCCCGATATCGAGCTCGACACTCCCAACCAGGGATCGACCTGCGTGAAGGGTCGTTTCGGCTACGACTTCCCGCAGCATCGCGATCGGCTGACGAAGCCTCTCATAAGGAAAGGTTGGATCAAAGCAGGGGGACGGTGGATTTGGAAAGGCGGCACCGGCGCCGAGCGGCGCGGCGGGCCATGGCGCACGATCGAAAGTGAAGGCCGGCGCTCCAAACCGGGCACGCCGCCGCGCGCCACCGGTAAGACCGTCCGCGAGCTGCCGCTGCTCGAGCGGCTCGATCTCGATATTCGCGATCGCGTTGCCACGCCGGACGACTGGTACGCACCGTTCCGCGAAGCGAGCTGGGATGAGGCGCTCGAGCTGGCGGCGCAGGAGCTGCTGCGCATCAAGGGCCAGCACGGCCCGAACGCGTTGGCCTGTTTCTCGTCGGCGAAGTGCACCAACGAAGAGAATTATCTGATCATGCGCATGTTTCGTGGCGCGATCGGCACGAACAACGTCGATCACTGCACGCGGCTGTGCCATTCGACATCCGTGGCAGCGATGCAGCGCGCCATCAACACCGCCGCCGCGTCCGGCTCGATGCGCGAGATCGAGGACGCGTGCGACGTCATCTTCATCGCCGGCGCCAACACCACGGAATCGCACCCGGTCTTCGGCGCCGCGTTGAAGCGCGCGCACGAAGCCGGCGCCAAGCTCATCGTCGCCGATCCACGCCGGACCGAGCTCGCCGGGCGTGCGGACATTCACCTCCAGATGCAGCCCGGGACCGACGTCGCCCTCTACTCGGCCATGCTGAACCATATTCTGGCGCTCGGCCTCGAGAACCAGAGCTTCATCGCCGAGCGCACCCACGACTTCGAGAAAGTGCGGGCCGCAGTGCAGCCGTACACGCCCGCCAAGGCCGCCAAGATCACCGGGATCGCCGCTGAAACAATCGAGCGCGCCGCGGAGATCTACGCGCGCGGTCCGAACACGAGCACGCTGTGGGCGATGGGACTCACACAGCACGCGAACGGCACGGATATCGTCACCTCGCTGCTCAACCTGATGTTCGCCTGCGGCATGATCGGCCGCTGGGGCGCGGCCATGTTGCCCGTGCGCGGGCAGAACAACGTTCAAGGAGCGTCGGACGTCGGGGCCATTCCCTTCGTCTATACCGACTACCAGCCGGTCGGCGACAGGAACGCACGCGCGCGCTTTGCGCGGACGTGGGGCGTCGCGGAAGACGCGCTCTCATTGAAGAGCGGCCTCATGGTCACCGAAGTCGTGAAGCCCGAGAGTGGCGTGCGCGGGATGTACATCATGGGCGAGAACCCGATCATCTCGGATCCCGACATTGCACACGCCGAGGCCTGGTTTCACCAGCTCGAGTTCCTTGCCGTCCAGGATCTGTTTTTGACGGAAACGGCGCGCTACGCCGACGTCGTGCTTCCGGGATCCAGCTTTGCCGAGAAGACGGGGACATTCGTAAATACCGAGCGCCGTATCCAGCTCGCCCGCAAAGCCATCAATTCACCGGGCGAGGCCCGGGAGGATCTCGAGATCCTCATGGATCTGACCAACCGGCTCGGACTGCCCACGCGATTCCGCGATGCCGAGGACGTGATGCGCGAGATCGCGCAGGTGACACCCAGCTGGGCGGGCGTGACGTACGAACGGCTCGAGGGCGCCGGACTCCAGTATCCCGTTCCGGACCAGAACCATCCCGGCACGGCGTTTCTGTTCGATAAAGCGTTTCCCACCACCGACGGGCGGGCGCGCTTCGTGCCCGTCGAGTACACCAACCCCGTTGAGCTCCCCGACGACGACTTCCCATTCGTGATGAATACCGGCCGCCAGCTCTACCACTGGCACACCGGCACCATGACGCGACGGGCAACGGGGCTGGACGCCCGCGAGCCGACCGCGATCGTGGAAATTCATCCCGCTGACGCGCGCCAGCTGGGCGTCCGCGAAGGAGAGCTCGTCCGGCTGACCTCGCGGCGCAACTCGATGGTGAGCGCGGCGCGAATCTCCGAGCGGGTTGCCCGCGGCCAGGTGTTCGTGCCGTTCCATTTCCGCGAGGCGGCTGCCAATCTGCTCACCAATCCGGTCCTCGATCCGTACGCGAAGATGGCGGAGCTGAAGATCTGCGCGGTGAAAATAGAAGCCGTGAATGATTGAGAACGGTGTGCGTTAGCCTGCCGCTATGGATCTAGGACTCAAAGGTCGCGTCGCCCTCGTGTGCGGTGGTACGCGCGGCATCGGCCGTGCCGTGGCGAATTTGCTGGCGGAAGAAGGCGCGCAGGTCGCGGTCAACGGCCGCGATGCGAAGACCGCGCCGTTTCCGGCTGACGTCACCGTTCCCGCGCAAGCCGAGCAGCTGGTCCAGGACGTCGCGAAAAAATTCGGGCGGCTGGATGTGCTGTTTTGCAATGCCGGCGGGCCGGCGGCGGCCTCGTTCAAGGACCAGCCCGCCGACGCGTGGCGGAAAGCGATCGAGCTGAACCTCCTGTCCTCGATTCACCTCGCCCGCGCCGCCGTGCCGATCATGAGCAAAGCGAAATGGGGCCGGATCATCTGTCTGGCTTCGGTGGCGGCGCTCCAGCCGCTGCCCGGCCTCATCCTCTCGTCCACGGCGCGGGCCGGCGTGCTCGGCTTCGCGAAAGCGCTCGCCGACGAAGTCGCCACCGACGGCATCACCGTGAACAGCATTTGTCCGGGGTTCATCGACACCGAACGGATCAAGGAGCTCACGAAGGCACGGCCGGAAATGATGCAGCAGCGCATCGCCGAAATCCCCATGCATCGCGTGGGCACCCCGGAAGAGCTGGCGGCGGCGGTCGTATTTCTGGCGTCTGCGCGGGCCAGCTATATTACCGGCGCCGTGCTACAGGTGGATGGCGGATTCATCCGTTCGATCTTCTAACTCATCCCGCATCTCGCACTTCCGCATCCCGAGCGCACATGCAAGCCATCGTGAAGCCGAGTCGCGCCCCTGGGCTGAAGGTCACGACCGTCCCGAAGCCGGCGCCGGGTCCCGGCGAGGTGCTGATCGCGGTTCGGCACGCGGGTGTTTGTGGGACCGACCTCCATATCGCCGACTGGGATCCGTGGGCACAGGGTCGGATCAAACCGCCCATCGTCGTCGGTCACGAATTCGCCGGAGAGATCCAGGGCCTCGGCGACGGGGTGACCGGCTTACGCGTTGGCCAGCTCGTGACGGCGGAAGGGCATATCGTCTGCGGGCACTGCCTCCAATGCCGTACCGGCAACAGCCACATCTGTAAGAACACGCGCATCATCGGGGTCGATCGCGACGGCGCCTTTGCCGAGTACATCGTGATGCCGACGACCAACGTGCTGACCCTGTCGGGCATCCCGACGGAGGTCGGTGCGATTATGGACCCGATGGGCAATGCGTTTCATGCGGTGCTGACGGCGGAGATACCCGGCAGCACCGTTTTCATTGTGGGGTGCGGTCCGATCGGCTGCTTCGCCGTCGGAATCGCGCGCGCGGCCGGGGCGACGAAGGTGATCGCCTCCGACGTGAATCCCAAACGCCTCGCGCTCGCGGAAAAAATGGGCGCGCACGTCGTCATCAACGCCGCGACAGACGACGTCGTCCAGACCGTCGTCGCCGAAACGGACGGAGAAGGGGCGGACGTGGTCTGCGAAATGTCCGGTGTGCCGTCGGCGTTGCACCAGGCGCTCGCCAGCGTGCGGCTGGGAGGACGGGTGCAGCTCCTCGGCATCCCGAAGGGCGAGGTGCCGATCGACATCGCCAATGAAATCATCTTCAAGGGGATCACGCTGTATGGCGTGATCGGCCGCAGGATGTATCAGACGTGGCATCAGATGCGGCGCTTTCTCATCGGCGGGCAATTCGATCCGCGGCCCGTCATCACACACAGATTTCCGCTCGCCAAAATCGATGAGGCGTTGGCCGTCATCCGCGCGGGTGACGCCGGCAAAGTCATACTGGAGATCGCATGAGCGTCATGGCACAGCTACAGGACGAGTTGGCGGAGTTCAAGAAGGACGGCGTTTACAAACGGCTGAACTATCTCGATTCGCCGCAAGCGCCGCGCGTGAAGATGGAAGGCCGCGGGGAAGTCGTCATCCTCTCATCGAACAACTATCTCGGGCTCTGCAACGTCCCCGAAGTGGTGCAGGCCGGAAAAACGGGACTCGATCACTGGGGCGCGGGAACGGCGTCGGTGCGATTCATCTGCGGCACTTTCACGATTCATCGCCAACTGGAGGACGCGCTCGCGCGCTTCGTGGGCTGCGAGTCATCGCTTACCTACGTGAGCTGCTGGAACGCAAACGAGGGCCTCAGCGCCACCATCCTGAGCGAGCCCGATTTCGTAATTTCCGACCAGCTGAATCACGCGTCCATCATCGATTCCATTCGCCTCGCCAAGGCGATCACGAAATGCCAGACCGCAGTCTTCAAGCACTCCGACATGGCCGACCTCGAGGAGAAGCTGAAGGCCGCCCGCAATGCGCGCCGCAAGCTGATCTTCACCGACGGCATCTTCTCGATGGAAGGCGACATCGCGAAGCTCCCCGACCTCGTGGCCCTGGCGCGCAAGTACGACGCGATCCTCGCGGTCGACGACTCGCACGCGACGGGCGTGCTCGGCAAATGTGGCCGCGGGACCGCCGAGCACTACGGCATGCTGGGGCAGGTCGATGTGATCACGTCGACACTCGGCAAAGCGCTCGGCGGCGCCGCGGGCGGATTCACGGCGGGTCCGCTCGTGCTCACCGACTACCTGACACAGCGGTCCCGCCCACAACTCTTCAGCAATGCGCTGCCGCCGACGGTCGCTGCGAGCGCGCTGGCGGCGGTGCAGTTTGTCGAACGTCACCCCGAGCTTGTCACCCGGTTGCACCAGAACGCGCGCTACTTCCGCGACCAGCTCCTCTCGCTTGGCTTCAAGCCGCTGCCGGGCGAAACGCCGATCGTGCCGGTCATTCTCGGTGAGACCGCCAAAGCAATTCACATGAGCGAACTGCTGCTGGCTGAAGGCGTATTCGTGACGGGATTCGGTTACCCTGTTGTGCCGCAAGGACATGCCCGTGTTCGCTGCCAGCTGTCGGCCGCCCATTCGCGCGACGACCTCGATTTCGCGCTGCGCGCCTTCAAGAAAGTCGGCTCTAAACTCGGACTCATCTAATGACAGCACTGCTCTTGGTGGCGCTGTTGCAGACCGCCGGGCCCCTTCGCTCCGCTCAGGGCGAGCTCTCCGGCCGTCCGGCCGAGTTTCTTGGTTTCGAACCCGGCACCGACTCGATGCTCGCCGATTGGAAGCAGGTCAGCGGCTACATGAACCAGTTGGCGCAGCAGAGCCGCTTCGTGCATGTCGATACCCTCGGCCGCACGACTGAAGGCCGGCCATTTCTGCTGATGACCATTACTTCGCCGGCGAATCAAGCACGTTTAGCGGCGATCAAACATGATCAAGCCCTGCTCGCCGATCCGCGCCGTCTCACCGACACGGCGTTCGCCGCGATCCGCAAGACGCAACCCGCCGTCATTCTCATCAGCAACAACATTCATTCGACGGAAGTCGCGTCGAGCCAGATGGGGATGACGCTCGCGTATCGGCTGGCCACAGATCCGGAGCTGACCCGCCTCCTCGATTCAGTCGTCGTGCTGATGATCCCATCCATGAATCCGGATGGCCTCGACACGGTGGTGAGCTGGTATCGCCGCTACAAGGGAACGCGCTACGAAGGTGGGCCACTGCCCTGGCTCTATCACAAGTACGTGGGGCACGACAACAATCGCGACTGGTTCATGGTGACCCAGGCGGAAACGCGACTCGTGACGCGGATGCTGTACACGGAGTGGTTTCCCGAAGTCATCTACGACGTCCATCAGATGGGAGCGAACGGCGTGCGGCTGTTCGTCCCGCCGTTCACGGATCCCGTGAATCCCAATCTCGATCCCGCGCTGGTCGCGGCGATGAATCTGGTGGGCGCGCAAATGGCGTCCGCACTCTACGATGCAGGCGCGACGGGCGTCGCACACCAGCTCACCTATGATCTCTGGTGGGACGGCGGCTTCCGTTCGACGCCGACGCGGCACAACATGATCGGCATCCTCACCGAAGCCGCCAGCACGCGACTCGGCTCACCCATCACGCTGTCGGTCGACTCCATCCGCCAGCCACCGCGCGGCGTCAATCAAGCCGCGCCGTGGTCCGGTGGGACGTGGCGCCTGGGCGACATCGTGCGCTACGAGCTGATCGCCTCGACTGCGCTCGTCCATCTGGCGGCGCGGGATCGCGTCACGTTTATCGATCGATTTGTGAACCTGGGGCGTCGCGCCATCGACGCGGGGAATGCCGGCAATCCGTTCGCGTACGTCCTGCCGTCCGATCAACGCGATCCCGAGGCCTGGGCGGCGCTCGCCAACGTCTTGCTAATTGGCGGCGTCGAAGTCCGCCGGGCGGCGGAGCCGTTCACCGCGGACGGAAAGACCTATTCCGCCGGCTCGCTGGTCGTGCCGATGGCCCAGCCGTATCGCGCCCACGCCAAGGATTTGCTCGAGCCGCAGCACTATACGCCGGTCAACGATCGTCCACCGTATGACGTCGCCGGCTGGACACTGCCCTACACCATGGGAGTCCGTGCCGAGGTCGTGAATGCGCCGTTCACCGCCAACCTGGTGAACGTGGACAGCGTGGTTCCTGCGCCCGGACGAGTCGACGGCAGCGGCGAGGTCTTTGTGCTGCACAATCGGACCAACGCCGAGTCTCGCGCCGTGGCGCAGCTGCTCGCCGCCGGGCAGGCTGTCACGGTACTCGGCGACAGTCTGATCGTCCGCGGTCCAAAGGCGCGGGCGATTCTCACCGAACAGGCCGCGCGGCACGGCTTCAACGTCTCCGCGGTTCGGACGGCGCCGGTTGGTGGCCATATGTTGCGCCGGCTCCCCCGCATCGGGTTGTACCAGCCATGGACGGGCAACATCGACGAAGGCTGGACGCGTTGGTTGTTCGAGCAGTATGGCAT
>DASZNX010000138.1:0-2317 GCA_035551075.1 Gemmatimonadales bacterium
CGCGGGCCACGAACCTGTGCACGCCGCTGGGAAGGGCGCGGTAGCCAGCGGCCGGGAAGAGGTTCGCGGTTCCGCTATGCGCGCCGGCCCCGGCGTCGGAGCCGCTTCCCGGACTGACGCTTGCCGCGGCGAGAGCCGAAAGGCCGGCACCGCTCATCGAGGAGTCAATGAGCACGTCCACGGCGACGGGGGCAGAACTCTGCGCGCTGTCACCTTGGAACACGCTGTTGACAATTCGCAGCCGAGCGGTGCCGACTGTCACGCTCGTGCTGTCCTTGCAGGCACCGAGGCTCGCGGCCAGCGCGAGAGAGAGCGCGAGTTGAGAACGAGACTTGACCATCACGACCTCAACGAAAAGAGGAAGACCCTGACCGGGCAGTGGAATCGCGCTGCGCACGGAGCTGGCGCCAACGCGCGTATTGATCGACTTTCGTGGTGTCCGGATCCTCGTAGCCCTCCAGCCAGAAGCGCCACCAGTCCACGACCCCTTGCTGCGATGTCATCCGCTCCCATGGCTTCACAAGGACGTGGGCACCGTCGGGGATGTAGATCATTTCCGTGGGCTTGCCCAGCAGACGCAGGCCCGCATAAGGCTCCCATTCCTCGAGCAGTGAGAACGGCTGAATGGCCGTGACGCGAAGGGGAGCAGTTACGCGGTCGAGCCGGAATCCCGACGCGTGTTCCAGATACGTGGCCTGTGTAGGCCCCCATGGTTGGCCGCCGTTGATCGTCGTGCTACTCCTGCCGAACGGCCCCCACACGAGGTGCTGCAGATAGCCGTAATCCACCCCGTCGGCGATCGTGGCAGCGGCGAGCGGATACGATGAGTGTGTGAGGAAGTACAGCGTGTAAAAGCAGGTCCGGCTGAATCCCTGCAAGCCGACGCGCGTGCGATCGATCAACCCGCGGCGGACGAGCGCGTCGATCGCCCCTTCATACGCATCCTGCATGGCGGGCGCTTCGTCCGGCGTTTCCATCACCGCCAGCATGCGGGGCCCGCTGACCTGCGCCTGTGCCTGGAGCACGACGATACCCGCGTTCGCCAGCGGCTGGGCCGCTTCGTCGGTGGTGAATACGCCGTCCGGAAAGAAGCGCGTCGAATCGTATCCGTGGGTCTGAATCACGAGGGGATATCGCTGGCCGGGCACGAGGTTGGGCGGGAGGTAGAGACCGCCGGCGAACCCTCGCCCCGACTTCGTGGTCCAATGAAACACTTCGGTTCGCCCGAAGCGGCGCGACGCCAGTTCCGGGTTCGGATCGAAGATCACGCGCGACTGGTGCGTCCGCGGAGTCACGACCACGAGTCGCGGCGGTGTGTCAGCTCCCTGGTCGAGACGGAACGACGGACCCTCGAGAGCCAGCGCCGCAGCCGCGGGGACGGGTTGCCAGCCCCGACTGCTTTTCTTGAAGAACTGCCGCCGCGGGTCGGCTGCGACAGTCCAACGGTCGAACGCGACCGCCGCACTCACCAGTCCGCTGCGCGCATTCCAGCTTTGCACGACCAGCGAATCGCGTGGAGCAATTACTGTGATCGCGCCTGTGCGCACGTCGACCTCGGCCAGCATCCGCTGCGTGCTGCGCCGGGCGGAGTCGGCGCCGGCGAGCGGCAGCAATGCATTGCCGATGACGAGCGATTTTCCATCGCGCGACCAGACGTAGACTGCCTCGTCCGGCAGTGGAGCATCGATGATCGGTCGGTGCTCACCAGAGGGATCCAGGCGCACGAGCATGCGGCCGTCACCGAATTCATCGGCGAAGGTCGGGTAGCGTGTATCGTGGTAGTTGTTCCACACCACGGGGCGCACAACGGGGCTACAGACGATAATGAGTGCGTCTCCATTCGGCGCGATGGAGGGACCGAAGTCCGGCCGCACGTCGCAGTCCTTGAGACCCGACGCGGAGTCGGGCAGCTCGAGTGGCTCGTCCATATTGCCGCGCGCGATGCGATATCCCTTGGGATAGTTCAGGAGGTACCACGTCATCCCCTCCACCCAGTCGCCGGCGATCATGTCCGAAAGCCATGCCCGTTGTGGATAGACAAAACCGTGCGCCCGCTTCGCTGCGTAGCCGCTCGTGTCGAGGACCGCGCGCCGCTGGTAAATGATCACGCTGCCGTTCGCGGCGATCTGAAACGCCTGTAAGCCCGTGGGTGACTGCGTGGCCACACCCGTCGGTGAGTTGGTGCGGGTCGTCACTTTCCGCGTCGTGACGTCCACGGTGTAGATCTGGGGCAGCTGGCCCGCCGGGGCGCCGAGAAATGCGATCGTCCGGCTGTCGGCGAGCCACTGCACGCTCGAGATCGCGGGATCGTTCTTCG
>DASZNX010000139.1:0-6173 GCA_035551075.1 Gemmatimonadales bacterium
ACAGTCCGGCCTTGTCGGCGCTCGCTCCCGTGAAGGCGCCGCGGACGTGGCCGAACAGCTCCGACTCGAGCAGCGCCTCCGGAATCGCGGCGCAGTTGATGCCGATGAAGGCCTTCGTCGCCCGGGGACTCGCCCGATGAATCGCGCGCGCGATGACTTCCTTCCCCGTGCCGCTCTCGCCGGTGATCAGGACCGTTGTGTTGTGCTCCGCAACGCGCGCCACCAATGCGAGCGCCTGCCGCATTGCTGCACTCTCTGCGATCAGCCCGCGCTCTTCCGGCCCCGCAGCGAGCTGCGCCCGCAGGCCGGCGACTTCTTCGCGCAACCGCTCGCGCTCTTCCGCCTTGCGCAGGGTGAGCACGACTTCGTCGGGACGAAACGGTTTGGGGAGATAGTCGTAGGCGCCTTCCTTCATCGCCGCGATCGCCGCATCTTCGCCACCGTAGGCGCTCATCACGATGACGAGCGCGCCGCCGCCGCGCTGCCGGTACTCACGCACAAAGGTGAGCCCATCCATCTCGGGCATCCGCACATCGCACAGGACGAGGTCGAACGCCTCGGCAGTCGCGCGATCGAGCGCGCGGCGGCCGTTTTGCTCGGCCGTTACGACGTACCCGGCATCGGTGAGCAGCAGGCCGAGGCTCTGCCGCAGACCCGGTTCGTCGTCGACAACCAGGACGCGTTTCAGGCCTCACCCCCTGAGCCCCCCGACGACCTCTCACGTCGGGAGAGAGAGGAGAATGGGACGGATACCGGGAAGAACAGCTTGAATGCCGCCCCACCTTCACGAGCGGCATCGACCCAGACGACGCCGCCCATCTCGTGCACCGACCGCGCGACAATCGCGAGGCCCAGCCCGGTGCCCCGGCCTGGCTCCTTGGTCGTGTAAAACGGCTCGAAGACCTTCTCGCGGTCCTCGGGGGGAATTCCAGACCCTGAGTCCGCCACGAACACCAGGGCGCCCGGCTGACCGGCTGCGAATTCGATTCGCGTTGGCCGGCGCTCCGGGACGCGCGGGAACGCCGTGAAGCTCGGGTCGCTGCTGCGCTTGGTTGGCGATCGGCCTGGCTCGTAGGCCCAGCGACGTACTCCAATGACGATTGTCCCACCGGCCGGGGTCGCGTCGACCGCATTGAGCAGCAGGTTCACCAGCGCTTGCTGAAAAACATGCGCCCGCCCGGCGATCTCCGGGACTTGGGGGAAGATGTCGGTCGCGGCGTGCACGGCGCGAAAGGCGCCCTGGGCCCTGAGCAGCTCAAAGGCCGCGCGTACGATTCTGGCTGGATCGATAGGAACCAGCGGGTCTTCCTGCGGTCGCGCGTAGTCGAGCAGGCTACGAACGATGTGATCGAGGCGTTCGACCTCGCGCGTGATGCCCTGCGTGACTTCCTGGTCCGCGCCGCGCCGCCGCAAGACCTCTACGTAGGTCCCGATTGCACCCAATGGGTTGCCCACCTCGTGGGCCACGCCCGCGGCAAGCCGGCCGATACTGGCCAGCTTCTCGGATCGAACGAGCTGGCTCTGCGCGTCGAGGAGCCGCTCGGTCATGCGATTCAGGCGCTCGGCCAGGGTCGCAAAGTCGCGCGTGGCGGCATCCGGGGCGCGGGCGGCAAGATCGCCGTCGGCCACGGCGTCCGCGGTTTGCATCACGCGGTCGAGCGGCGCGAGCACGAGGCGGCTGACCAACGAACGCCCGTACAGAACGAAGATTGCGACTTCGGCTGCCACGAGAATCACGATGATGAAGACGCCCCTTTCGGGCGCCATCGCCAGGGTAAGCAGCGACGTCGCGACGCCGACCAGGAGCGCGAAGGCGACGAGAAACGTGAGGTAAAAGAGCAGCTCGACGCGGAGCGCCGGCTTCGGTTTTCTCGGCGACACGGCTTGGGGGGGCGGGGGGGTCGTCACGGTGCAACAATATGCATTCCCAAGGTTGAACCAGGGCAAAAAAAGAGCGGCGGGGATTGCTCCCCGCCGCTGTTTCATGCCTCAGGCGCAAGGCCTTATTGGCACTTCGGCTCGCCTTCCTTGTTGGCAGGCGCCAGCGGAGTCGAACCCACGTAAATCGCGCAAGTCTTCGTGGTCGTGGTGTGGGACACCGTAGCGGTCCACCCGTCAGCCGTCAACGCGATCGTCGGGCCAACCACACCGCTGGTCGTCGCGTACGCCGTACCCAGGTTGCTCGTGTACTTCACCGAGTCGGCGAAGTACGCCTCTTCGGCCGTCACGAGGTTCCGGAGGTCCGACTTCATCGACGCGAGATACGCCTTCTCCTTCGTGTTCGCGAACTTCGGGATCGCAATCGCCGCCAAAATACCAATGATCACGACGACGATCAGAAGTTCGATCAGTGTGAAACCCTTGCGGTTCATCGGGACTACCTCCCTATTGGGTCTGAGACTCGGGCACTTCAATGTTCCGGCCAGGATCAAGCACGAATCATGCCTTTGATGGATATGCACTTATATCTCCTACCATGCCAACCGTTTATACGTCCTGATCCGCCTTTGCCTATCCCCCAAAAAGCATTAGAAACTCGTGCTTTTTGCAAATCGCCCGGCCAGACGCAACTCGGAAGCAACTCAAAACAAGTCATTGCAAATATGGACGATACCAAGCGTCCTCGCTGGGGAACGAGCGTCGCGCCGAATCCGCGATCGCGCGCGCGGCCATCGGCTCGCCCCGACGCAGCTCGAACAGGAACTTCGCCCGCCACCGCACGCGATTCGCCGGTCCGGTTTCGGGCGACGCGCTTAGACGCGCGACGAGCGGCGCGGCGGCCAGAGTGTCGCCGAGACCCAGCAGAAAGATCGCGTTCGCCGCGGTGAGATACGGATCGCCGGCAAACAAGGAGTCGGCCAACCGGTATTGCCGTCGCGCGTCCGCGGTGTCACCACGGCCGGCGAGCACCGCGGCCGCCGATGCGTGGCCGAGATACGACTCGGGATGCTCGACGAGCAGGGTGAGAAGCTGTGAGCGATTGTCACGCCAAGCGGGAAGACGCACGAAGGAGCGCGCGCCCAAGGTGAGAGCAAGTACGCCCGCAATTACGATGGCAGGCCGCACGCCACGCTTTGCTTGCAACCAGCTCACTGCCGCTCCAGCGATCGTCGCGGGCAGCGCAACGGCCAAATAGAGATCGCGCTCGGCGAGCACGATGCCTGACGGAAACAGCAGGTTCGACGTCGGGAGGTACGAGAGTGCTGCGAGTCCGGTGGCAAAAGAAATGGCAGGCGCCCGACGACGATAGCGAATCACAACAATCGGCGTCGCGACGATGACACAGCAGCCGAGCAGTGCGGCGAACGATATTCCACTGTACGCGGGGATCACGCGAGGACTATAGTCGGACGACAATGAGACCGGCCAGAACAGCAGCACCGTAGCGCGCAGGACAGCGGGCAGCGCCACAGCAAGCCGACCGAAAAATCCTCTCCCGTAAAACACGGCTGCGGTGTCGCCCGTGGCGGCCTTGCCAATGAGACTCCAGACGATGAGATAGCCGACGGTCGCTAAGCCGAGCGCCACCCAGAAAAGGGCCTCACGAGTTGCCCCCCTCTCAGAGGGAACGGGGGTCAGGGGTTGAGGCCGCAGCCACCGATCGAGCAGCAAGACGACACCGACAATGACACCGTGCTCTTTGCTGAGCATTGCCAGCACCGCGCAGAGCACCGCGCCGGCCCACGCAGCTCGTCGCGCCGCGAGCACGGCCCCAAAGATCCCTACCGCGGCGAGCAGCTCCGCTCGCCCGACGAGACTCGCGACCGCTTCGACATGCACCGGGTGCCAGGCAAAGACGACTCCCGCACCCGCGGCAGCGAGCGGCGGCATCCAGCGGGCGATCACACAGACGAGCAGAACCGTCGCGAGACCATGCCACAGCGCATTCATGACGTGAAGCCATGCGGCGCTGCCTCCTGAGATCGACCAATCGATCGCGTAGCTCAGAATTGTCACGGGCCGATAGAGTCCCGCGCCCGATTCACGCGGCCAGTATGGATCCTTGAATGCGAGGAATGCAGCACCTATGGAATGCGCGGCGGGATTGGATGCGATGATCGCCCGATCATCCTGCACAAAGCCGTACTCTGACGCGGGCAGATACAAGACCACCGCCGCGATGAAGACAACGACGAACTCGCGCTTCATTGGATGCGGGACAACAGCGAATCCGCCACGGCCGGGTCGCCGCGGGTTCGCGCGGCCAGCGCTTGCGTTCGATACGATCCCGCGCAACGGAAACAGAGCTGCTCGGCACGAGCCAGCAGCGAGTCGGCAAGTCGCGGCTGCCCTATCGTGAACGCCGCGTCGGCGGCTGCGATGAACAAGGTAGGATCGCGATCGTACGTGTGCATTGCGGTGCGCAGCTCGGCGAGGGCGCGCTCGGGCTGGCGATGACTCTGATACAGCGCCGCGACACGCGCGTGACCACGGTAGGACCGCGGCGAGTCCGCGAGGATGCTCAACGTGACTGATACGTCGTCGCGCCAGACGGGGACGCGTAGCGCCGTGCGGACGGCCCCAGCGACTACGAGCACTCCGACAACCAGTCGCAAACGCTCCGCAGGCAGACGTGACAGGGCGGCAGCGAGCGCGAGTGCCACGCCAACCGAGGGCAGATACAGCGTCCGTTCGGCGATCAGCACACCGGTAGAAAAAAGCAGGTTCGCGACTGGAAGGAACGCGATCGCAATCCAACCCAGTCCGAACGCTTCGAGGCGGCGTCCCCGTCGCCATGCGAGTACAAGCAGAACCGCCCACAACGCAACGCAAGCCAACCCAAGGACGAACCGTCCATCCACCAGGCTGTGCACGATGGTTCGCTCGGCGGGGGAATAATCGACTCGCAGCGTCACCGGCACGATCAGGAGGCGCAGCACATCCCACAGCGCCGCGATCGCCGTCAAGCGGCCGGCAAAGAAGCTTTCGCCAAGGAAGACCGGCGCAATCGCATGCAGCCGCTCGTAGGGATGCAGTACGGTCGCGCGCAATACGACGTATGCGCCGACGATCGCGAGCCAGCTACCCGCATACGCCAGCATCCGAGCTCGCGAGGGCCGACTGAGTCTCAGTATCCACGCCCAGACGATCAAGCCTGGGGCGACGGCGGCGTTTTCCTTACTCAGCAGTCCAACGGCGAGGGCCAGCCCACTCCATCCAATGCTGTCTTTCACTACCGCGGCGTAAACAGCGAGGCAAACGCCCAGCGCAGCCATCAGCTCACCACGACCAATTACGTTGGCAACGGCCTCGACGTGCACGGGATGCACGGCGAACAGAAGGCCGGCGATGAGGGCGGACCTCACCCCCTGGCCCTCGATCCCCGATGCAGAGGGGGTACGTAGAGCGAGCGCAGCGACAGCCACCGTCACCGCGACATGCCAGACCAAATTCAGCGCATGAAACCAGGCGGCGTGATCGCCCGAAACGGCCCAGTCGATAGCATAGGTGGCAAGCGGGAGTGGGCGATACATCTGACCGCCCAGGTCAGGAGGCCAGTACGGCGCTGCGAACACCCGCCACATCCCGCTCACCGAATGGACGAGCGGATTCCACGCAATGATGTAGAGATCGTCCATCGCGAAGCGATTCCACAGCGCCGGCACGTACGGAACCAACGCGCACAAAGCGACGGCCGTGTAGAGACGACGGGCTTTACTGTCCACGATTCAAGGCGAAGAGCCAGCGGCCGTCTGACCAGCGATACAAAGCCGTCAGCAGCTTGGGGTCGGAGTCGATGAGCGCCTTCAGCTCGCCTGCCGACGGGGAGCTCGAGCTCGCGAGCAGGATATGCGTCACGCCCATCCGGCGGAGATAGGCCAGATGCTCGGCGGGCGTCGGTTTGATCAGCTCGCGTCCCTGATAGCGCTCGAGATAGAGCGGCACGCTCAGGCGGCGCGTGTACAGCCAGACGAGCGCCTCATCGTCGGTCGCGACGATCGCCGTGTCCGGCAGGTTTTTGACGATCGGCACGAGCTCGGCGAAATTGGCGGAGATATTCCGCGCCTGGGCATCCCACCAGCGGCCCGCAAAGCCCCGCGCCTCGTAATAGACGTAGCCACCAGCGATCAGCGTGACCAACAGCGCCAAGGGAATGCGCACGCGCGGCCAGCGCCGCCACAGCTCGAGCCCTCCAGCGGCCCATGCCAGGCCGAGCCACGGAAGCACCGCCC
>DASZNX010000140.1:0-8981 GCA_035551075.1 Gemmatimonadales bacterium
GGATCGGCCATCATCCTGAAGTCGGCTGGCATGAGTTCCAAGCGGTCGACACACTCACGAAGCTGCTGCGCGGGTACGGGTTCAAAGTCGATACGGGTGTCGCCGGAATGCCGACGGCATTCGTGGCGACGTGGGTTTCGCCCGGCGGTGCGAACGGCCCCACGCTCGGCTTGATCGCCGAGTACGACGCGTTGCGCGGAACGCAGGGCGACTTTCATGGCGATCAGCACAACGCGCAAAGTCCGGTCGCGTTCGCGGCCGCCCGCGCGTTGCTGGAACAGATGACGCAAGCCAAAACACCCGGGCGCATCGTCATCTACGGCACGCCGGCCGAGGAGGTGGATCCGCCCGCGAAGCGGATCATGTGGTCGGCGGGAATCTTCAAGGGCGCCGACATCCTGGTGCGCAGCCACTCGTCGGTCGAGACGCGGCGGGACCGGCCGGGCTTCGGTGTCTGCTGCCTCAACATCGACGCGGTGAAGTACACGTTCACCGGCCGCCCCGCGCATCAGCTGACCGCGTGGAACGGCCGCAATGCGCTCGAAGCAGCCGTGCAGTTCTACTCGGCCGTCGATCATCTCCGTTCGACGTGGCGGCCCGAGCATCGCGTGCAGGGCGTCATCCCCGAAGGCGGCATTGCGCCAAACGTCGTCCCCGATCATACGGTCGTCGACTATTTCATTCGCTTTCCGGACGAGGTCTATCTCGAGCACATCGCGCGCATGATGGACGACGCCGCGAAGGGCGCCGCGGAAATGACGGGTACCGAAGTCGCCATCCAGCGCTACGGCGAGTTCCGTGACGGCGTCACAGTCGCGACGCTCGAAGAGTTGTTCTACGCCTACGCGAAAAAGCTCGGTGCGGCCGGTCTGCAGGAGGAGAAGGGGCGTCCTGCGGGCTACGAAGAGACGGGGCCAGTGAGTCGAGACATTCCGGGCGTCGGGGTAACGACGCGGAGCTCATCATTCTCGAATCACACCTACGGCATGCGCGACGATACGTTCGCCGAGATCGGGCACAAGGCGTTCCTGATCGATGCGCAGATCGAGGCTGCGATCTTGTACGACTTTCTGACGAATGCCCAACTGCGAGCCGCCGTAAAGGAGGAGCACAAGACGCTTGCCGGACTGCAGGGCGAGTATCTCAACGCACTGCGCCGAGTCTATGGCCCGGAGATCGGCGCGGACACGACGCTCTCCAAAGAGTCGCGGGCGGACATGACGGTGCCGAAGGTGCAACGGCCCTGAAACCTTACGGCACCGCAGGCTGAAACTTCGGCGCGCCGAACTGCCACAGCAGAAACGACCAAATATCGGCGAACTCGTTCTCGCGCTGCGACATGCTGGAGCCGAATCCGTGCCCCGCGTCGAATTCGACGCGGAGGAGGACCGGCTTTTTGCTAGTGGTCGCGGCCTGGAAGCGGGCGGCAGTCTTCGCCGGAATCCAGGTATCGACGCGCGGATCGTTGAATCCGCTCGTGAACAGCATTGCCGGGTACGCCGTCCCGGGCTTCACGTGCTGATACGTATCCATCGCGAGTAACTCGCGCGCGCCCTCGGCGGTCGTGGGATCGCCGAATTCAGGGCGATTCGCGGGTCCGCTCACGCCCACGAGCATTTCGCGCAGCGGATTGAGTGTCCCCACACGCGGGATTGCCGCGCCGAACAGATCGGGCCGTTCAGTCACGGCCATGCCGATTTCAATGCCACCGGCGCTCGTGCCGCTGGCCGCGAGATGTGCGGGCGACGTCCATTTCTGGGCGACGAGGTAGTCGCCACAGGCGATGAGATCGCGCCACGTGTTGTACTTGGTCGGGCCCTTGCCGGCGCGATGCCAAGCCTCGCCGAATTCACCGCCGCCACGCACGTGGCATACCGCGAACACGCCGCCCTGTTCGAACCAAGCGAGCAATGCGGGATCGAAGTAGGGATCGTAGCTGTACCCGTAGGAGCCATACCCGTCGAGGTAGGTTGGGTTATTGCCGTCCCGCTTCGCATCGCGGCGGTGCACGATCGACAGCGGGACCATCGTGCCATCGGGCGCCTTCACGCGCACCTCCTCCGACGTGATCGCGGCGAAATCAACCGGCGACGGAGAGCGCAGACCGGTGTCCATGAGACGGCCGCTCTTCTGATCGACTCCAAACCACAACGGTGAGTGGGTCCACGATTCGAGGGAGAATAACGGGCCGTCGCGCCACAGGAACGTGGCAAAGCTGTTGATCGCGCCCTCGTAAGGCAGCGCGACGGGCTTCGCCGTCGTTGTGCCCCATGCCAGCCGGAACAGTCGTCCTAACCCGCCGTCCAACGTCTTGATATACAGCCCGTCGCGCGCGGCCCCGAAGAACTGTACCACGGCCGGCGACTCCGCAAAGACGACGGCGGCGTGCGCCACATCCGGCGTGCGCAGGTTGGTGCGCAACACCTGATACCTCGGCGCATGTTGATGCGACAGTAGATAGATGTCATCCCCGTGCACATCGAAGAACACAATGCTGTCCGCTGCCGTCATGAGCGGCCGCCACGCGGTCGTCGAATCGTGCACGTCGGCGGCCGGCGCGACGTACGCCGTGAGCTCGTTTTGGACGCCGTGCGCGACGAGGACGAATGCCCACGTGGTTCCGGGAATCGTCTGCATGAAGGGGATGTCGTCCGGCTCGAGCGGAATGCGTTTTGTCACTCCGATGCCGACGAGGGGTACGTCGGACGCGTCCGACTGCCCGAGCGTATGGAGGTAGACCCGGCTGTTGCGGTATTTCTCGGAGACCGGCGCGTCCGGAGCGAGCTTTTGCAGCCGGTTATAGAAGAATGCGCTGGCGTCCGCGCGCCACACGGGTCCGCCGAATTGCGCCCGGTCGATCGAGTCGGGCAGCAGCTTCCCGGTGCTCACGTCGATGATTCGCATGATGCTGTTCTCTGACCCAGCGGGCGATGCGCCGTATGCGACGTAGCGGCCGTCCCAGGAGGGCGAGTAATAGTCGATCGCCCAGTGAGGCCCGCCTGCCGTTTCCAGCTTTCCGGGATCGACGAGCAGCCGCTCGGGTGCGGTCAAGCTATCACGCATGTAGAGCTTGTTGACTTCTTCGCCGGGCATGCGCTTGAAGTAGAAGATCCGGTTACCGCCAAAGTTCGCGGTACTGACTGAGGGGCTTGCATTCGAGAGGGCATGAATACGCGTCGCGAGGTCTGCTCGAGCAGGGATTCTGGCGATCAGGTGGCGTGTGTAGTCGTCCTGCGCGTGCAGCCATCGCACCACGGCGCTGTCCTGCGTGTTCTCGAGCCACCGATACGGATCCGTGACGACGATGCCGGAGACCGTGTCGGTCACGACGCGTACCGGCGTGGGTGGCGGTCCGCCATTGTTGGCCTGCGCGCGGAGAGCTACGGGAAACAGAACGACGAGACCTGCGAGCAAAGACGGACGCATGGAGCACCCACGATTTCAGGGGAGCTAGAAATAGCCCAATAGCGACGACGGATCAAATGAGAGTAGAACAGTTTGAGCGGGATGTAGTCCGAAAGTGTGCTGCCGGGCCGCAGGGTGCTGACGCATGCTAAACCGTCAAACGCATGCTCACGCACTCACTTGCCATAATCCGCACGTTACGCCCCAACCTGCCGCTGCTCGCGAGCGCGGTGGTGGAGGCGATCATGCTGACCGAGGGCGCGATCGGATCGGCCGATCAGGTCGCGCGACGTCTTGGCCTGCCGAATCGGTTCAAGCTCGCCCGGCTTCTCAAGCAGAGCGGGCTGCCGCCGCTGCATCGCCTCGCCGAATGGGCGACCCTCGAGTCGTGGGTGACTGCGGCCGAGCGGGATAACCTGTCGCTGTGCCACATTGCATTTCGCGCGAAGCGGCACCCGAGTGCGTGCTATCGACTCGTGAAGGAGATCACCGGGCGCGGCTGGGAGGAGGTGCGAACCCTGGGCTCGTCGTGGGTGCAGATGGAGTTTACGAATCGACTAAACAACGGATCCCGCTAGCTCGTCGAGAAATCCTGCCTGCCCCGGCAGGATTTTTCGTTTCGCCTCTTCCAAGCCGAACCATGCCGCGCGGTCGACTTCGGGATACGTGTTTCCTTTGAACGTGAACGTGTTGCTCTTCAAAGTGGTCGGATCGCAGTCGCCCTGAATCGCCCAGGCGTGCACGATCTTGCCGCTCCGTTGCTTGAGAGGTGTGAGCGGCAGGAAGTTGCCTGCAGCGGTGAAGCCTGTCTCTTCCGTGAACTCGCGCCGCGCGGCCGAGAGCGGATCTTCCCCCGGCTCGAACTCCCCTTTTGGGATCGACCAGGCGCCGTCGTCTTTGCGGGCCCAGAACGGACCGCCGGGATGGACGAGAAATACCTCGAGCGCACCGTTGCGGTGGCGATATAGTAGAAGGCCGGCGCTCGTCTTTGGCATATCACGCAGTATACGTTTCCTGCCATGCTGCTCGACACTCTGGTCCAGATCTCCAACCAGGTGGCGGCAACCTCTGGCCGCCTCGCCAAGATCAAGTTGTTGGCCGATCTCCTCAAGCAGGCGAGCGCCGAGGAGATCGAGATCGTCATTGCGTATCTCTCGGGGACGATCCGGCAGAACAAGGTAGGGGTCGGGTGGGCTACGTTGCAGAAGGCCAAGTTGCACGTCGGCACGTCGGCACATCTGCAAGTACTCGATGTGGACCGGCAACTGGAGACCGTCGCAAAGGCATCAGGCAAGGGGTCTGCCGGCGAAAAACAGCGGCTGCTCAGCGATCTGTTTTCGAAGGCAACAGCCGAGGAGCAGGAATTCCTGTTTCGACTATTGACTGGAGAGCTCCGCCAGGGTGCCCTCGAGGGAATCATGGTAGAGGCTCTCGCCAAGGCTCGTGATCTCCCCGCGAATGACGTCCGCCGGGCGATGATGGTCGCCGGCGACCTCGCAGCCGTGGCCAAGGGCGAGCTGTCGAGCTTCAAGATCCAGCTCTTTCGGCCGGTCAAGCCGATGCTCTCGAAGACCGCCACCGACGTCGAGGAAGCCCTGGCGGAGCTCGGGCCGGCGGCGTTCGAGTATAAGCTCGATGGCATTCGGATTCAGGTACATAAAAAGGCGAGCGAGGTGCGCATTTACTCGCGCACGCTGAATGACATCACGGCTGAGCTCCCTACGGTCGTCGCTAGTTCAAGAATTCTTGAATTATCCGACGGGATACTCGATGGCGAGGCCATCGTCCTGAATGCAGAAAAACGACCCGTGCGTTTTCAAGAGACCATGAAAGGTCTCGGTACTGGCATCCCGTTCTTCTTTGATATCCTCTACCTGGATGGGACGCCGTTGGTCGATCAGCCGTACAGCACGCGCGCCAAGATTCTGGCCGAGCACGTGCCGGAGTCGCAGCGACCGCCCCGGCTCGTTACCGGCGACGCCAAGCAGGCGCAAGAGTTTTTCGATGCAGCGATTGCCGCTGGTCAGGAAGGGCTGATGGCCAAGGGGCTGGAGTCCAAATACGAGGCCGGGCGCCGTGGCGGCGCCTGGTTCAAGGTCAAGAAAGCCAACACGCTCGATCTCGTCGTGCTCGCAGCCGAATGGGGCCACGGCCGCCGCCAGGGCAAGCTCTCCAACCTCCACCTCGGCGCCCGCGATCCCACGAACGGCGGCTTCGTCATGCTCGGCAAGACATTCAAGGGTATGACCGACGAGCTGCTCGAGTGGCAGACGCGGAAGCTGCAGGAGATCAAGGTTCGCGAGGTCGGCCACGTCGTCGAGGTGAAACCGGAGCTCGTGGTCGAAATCGCGTTCAACGGCATGCAGGACAGTCCCCGGTATCCCGGCGGCCTGGCGCTGCGCTTCGCGCGCGTGATTCGTTATCGTGACGACAAGAAACCCGAAGACGCCGACACCATCGAGACCGTCAGAAAGCTGCACGGCACATGACTCTCCTCATCCTCGCGTTGTTGCTCCAGTATCCCCGCAGCCAGCATGGCAGCGTCAGCCAACACATTCAGGGCACGGAGATCACGATTTCCTACAATCGACCCGTTGCGCGTGGTCGCGCGCTCTTCGGGAGCCTCGTGGCGTGGAATCGCATCTGGCATCCGGGCGCCGACTCAGCGACGACGATCTCCTTCAGCAAGGACGTGACGATCGACGGCCAGGCGCTCAAGGCGGGCCGCTACTCGCTGTGGACGATACCTCAGGAGACGAAGCCGTGGACCGTGATCTTCAACCGCGGCGTCGGCGGCTGGCACACGAATTATCCGGGCGAGTCGCAGGACGCGCTACGCCTCTCGGTGAGTCCGGACAGCGGCGCCTATTTCGAAACGCTGACTTACTATTTCCCGATGGTGGACGCGGATTCGGCCGTACTGCGGCTGCAGTGGGGAACGACCATCGTGCCGCTGAAGATCAAGGCCAACTAGCGGCATTGTCCGAATGTAGTATTTGCGCCTCCCAGGCCCTGCCGTAACTTCGCCCACCTATGGAGCAGAAGCTCGCCGAAGCCCTCGCCGACCGATACACGATCGAGCGGGAAATCGGAGCGGGCGGGATGGGGACCGTCTATCTCGCGCGCGAGCTCAAGCACGACCGCCAGGTTGCCATCAAGGTCCTTCGCCCCGAGATCGCCTCGCACCTCGGCGTGGTGCGCTTCCTCAATGAAGTGAAGGTCACCGCACGGCTCGATCATCCCCACATCCTCACGCTGATCGATTCCGGAGAGTCAGACGAATTCCTGTGGTACGTGCAGCCATTCGTGCGCGGTGAATCGCTGCGCGCCAAGCTCGATCGGGAACATCAGCTCAGCATCGAAGAATCGGTAGCGATTGCGCGGCAAGTCGCGAGCGCGCTCCATCATGCGCATCAAAAGGGCGTCATTCATCGCGACATCAAGCCGGCCAACATTCTGCTTCACGAAGGCGAGGCGATGGTCGCCGATTTCGGCATCGCGCTCGCGGTCACGGAAGCCGCCGACTCGCGCATGACGGCGACCGGCATCGCCATCGGCACGCCGCAATACATGAGTCCCGAACAGGCGACGGGTGAGCGTCACATCGATGGCCGCAGCGACCAGTACTCGCTGGCCGCGGTGCTGTATGAGATGCTGTCCGGCGTGACGCCGCACACGGCGCCGACCACCCAAGCGCTGATCGCGAAACTGTTGACCGAACGGCCTACGCGCGTACGGACCGTTCGGAGCAGCGTGCCACCAAACATCGACGCCGCGGTCGCGAAGGCGCTCGAGATGACGCCGGCCGATCGCTTCGGCAGCGCTGCCGAGTTCGGGGCGGCGCTGCAGTACACGCCGTCGGGGGGATTCCCCGCCGCGGAGGCGCCGCGCCGCAGCCGGGCCATCCTCATCGGGACTATCGCCGGCGTCGTCGTGCTGGCGGGCGCCGGTGCGGCCGTGATGCTGCGTCCGTCCGGCCCGGCGTTGACGGTCGGCCGCTCCGAGCAAATCACCGCGGATCCGGGACTCGAGATTCAGCCCGCGCTGTCACCCGACGGCAAGCTGGTCGCTTACGCGGCGGGGACTGCAACTCACATGCGCATCTTGCTTCGTCCCGTGGGGAGCGGCGGCGGTGGCCGGACAATTCCACTCACGGATGATTCCACGGCAGTCGAAACTCAGCCGCGCTGGGCTCCGGATGGCTCGCGGATTCTGTATCTGACACACGGTGGTGCGTCGGTGGCGGCGGCGCTGGGCGGTGCGTCGCGCCCGGTAGTGGCGCCGAGTGCGACCTCGATCGTCAAATCCGCCGTGTGGTCTCCAGACGGCCGGGAGATCGCGTTCGTGCGCGGCGACACCCTTTCCGCCATGCCGATCGATGGGGGAACAGCGCGGATGATCGCGACCGGAACCGATCTCCACTCCTGCAATTGGGCGCCGAATGGCCGCTCGATTGCGTGCGTGTCGCTCAACAGCCAGTCGGTGCTTCCCGGCCCCCTGTTCGGCAACCTGGCGCCCAGTGGCATTGTGCTGTTTCCCGTGAAGGGCGGGAATCCGGTGCGGATTGCCGAGCCGACGGGATTCAACCAGAGTCCCACATTCTCGGGCGATAGCCGGCGGCTGTTCTTCTTATCGAGTCGCGATGGGCCACGCGATGTGTACGTCCTCAGTCTGTCGTCGTCCGGTCAGCCCCGTGGCACGCCGGTGCGCCTCACGACCGGTCTCGGTGCCAAGACTATCTCCGTTTCGTCGGATACCAAACTCATGGCGTATGCCATGTATGCAGCGCGTGGTAACATCTGGTCCGCGCCCATCCCGGCCAATCCGCCTCCAGCCGGCGTCGCATTGAATGCGTCGAACGCCACCGCCGTGACACGTGGGAGCCAGGTGATTCAGGGAATCCGCGTGAGTCCGGACGGCCGCTGGCTGATGTACGACTCCGATCTCCACGGCAACTCGGACATCTATCGCGTGCCGATCAATGGCGGCCCCGTGGAACAGCTCACGTCGGATTCGGTGGACAAGTTTGCGCCCGATCTCTCGCCCGATGGGACGGCGATCGTCTATCACTCGTTCCGCACCGGCACACGCGACATCGAGGTGAAGCCGCTGAACGGTGGACCGATCGAGCAGCTGACCAACACGCCGGGCCAGGAGAGTTATGCGAAATGGTCGCCGGACGGTCACGCCGTGTTGTTCTACGATCAAAGCGGTCCGCGGAATGCACTGCTGATGCGGCGCGGACCGGACGGCCGGTGGACGCCGCCCGAGGTGCTCGCGTCAGGGACGTATCGGCCGCAATGGTCTCCCGACGGCAAGTCGATCTCGTACGTCGCGGCGCCAGCGGATGGCGAGCCCGGCACACTCATGATCATGCCGGCGACCGGGGGTCCGGCGCATGCCGTCTTCACACCGGGTGAAGGCGCGCCCGCGATCTCGCATGCTATCTGGTCGCCGGACGGGCGCACGCTGTATTGCAAAGTGCACGACGCGCGCGGCTTCACATCATTCTGGAGTGTGAGCGCGCAGGGTGGGCGTCCGCGTCTGTTGCTCCGGATGGATGATCCCGCCTGGCA
>DASZNX010000141.1:0-3956 GCA_035551075.1 Gemmatimonadales bacterium
ATGCTGGACCCCGATCAGTAAGGCGTGCGTCGTGCGTGGTGCGTCGTGCGTCCTTACCCTGCCCACGTACGACGTACGTCAACGTTTCGTCGAGTCTGTGGGAATCTGACCGATCATCGTATAGGACGACCCCGCCGCACCGACGTTGGGCCGGAAGGTAATCCACAGGGGTCGCGTACCGTTCTTGGCGTACAGCGAAAACGTCCCTCCAGTCCCGGCGGCCTGGCGCTGAATTGTCCAGCCATTCATCGGAAGAGCCCGGCGGAACCAATCGACCACCATGCCGACGGAGTCGGGCGATGTCATGGTGAGTTGGGCGGCTTCCTCGCCGGCCGCGACGTCCACCATGGTGGAGCGGGGATAGGTGAGCGAACCCCGCAGCGCACGCCCCGCCGCAACACGGGCCCGCTGCGGGTCGCCCGGCCGCTCACAGGCGGCGAGCAACGCGACGAGAATCAAGAATCGATATTGGCGCGACATGGGCCGGAATCCTACCTGTGGCGCTCTCCTACGGTCAAGTTGTAAGTTGCAAGCGGTCAGCATTTAGAGGAGTTGCGCAGACGCCAGTTGCGAAGTGGTTGCAAGACGGGAGTCGCCAGTGGCTGGTCATAGCAAGTGGAAGCAAATCAAACGCAAAAAAGCCGTGACGGATCAGAAGCGCGGTGCCGTCTTTACCCGCCTCATCCGCGAAATCACGATCGCGGCCAAGGCGGGCGGCGGTGACCCTGGCGGCAACCCGCGCCTTCGTACGGCCATTGACGCGGCGAAGGCCGAGAACATGCCGTGGGACAACATCGACCGCGCGATCAAGAAGGGCACGGGCGAGCTCGAGGGTGTGACGTACGAGGAAGTCACGTACGAGGGCTACGGGCCGGGAGGAGCGGCGCTGTTGATTCAAGCGACCACCGACAACGCGAATCGGACCGTGGCCGAGATCCGGAATGTCTTCAGCAAGCACGGCGGGAATCTCGGCGCGACGAACGCGGTTGCGTGGATGTTCGATCGCAAAGGGCAGATCGTGGTGGACGGCAAGGCGAATGAAGACGCGACGATGGAGGTGGCGCTCGATGCCGGCGCGGAGGACATGGAGCGAGAGGCCGACATCTACGTGATCACCACGCCCCCCACGCAGCTGCACGCCATCGACCAGGCGCTGCGGGCCAAGAAGCTGCCGGTCCAGAGCGCCGAGATCGCGATGGTTCCCAAGAACACCGTAAAGGTCGAGGGCAGCGACGCACGGCGTCTGCTGCAGCTCGTCGAAAGCCTCGAAGAAATGGACGACGTGGCGAAGGTCTTTTCCAACTTCGACATCGACGCCGAGGCGATGGCGGCGGTGACGGGATGACGTGAGGGTCCTGGGCGTCGACCCCGGCACCCAGATCACGGGCTACGGCGTGATCGAAACCGGGAATGGGACTCCCGGGATGGGTCGTCTCATCGAATGCGGAGTCTTTCGTTTCGCGAAAACCAATTCCTTGCCTCACCGGCTTGCCGAGCTGCACCGGGAAATCGCCGAACTCATCCACCGTCATCAGCCATCCGTACTCGCGCTCGAGGACGCCTTCTATCATAAGAACGTCCGCACCACCCTCGTGCTGGGACACGCACGCGGCGTCATCCTCCTCGCCGCGCAGCAGGAGGGTCTCGATATCGCCCAGTATGCCCCCGCGATGATCAAGAAGACCGTCGTCGGCGCCGGTGGGGCCAAGAAGAATCAGGTCGGCGCGATGGTGGCGCAGCTGCTCAGGCTGAAGAGCGCGCCACAACCCTCTGATGCCGCCGATGGAGTCGCGGCCGCGTTGACGTTCATTTTGCGTTCAGGAACGCGGGTAGGGGCGCAGCATGCTGCGCCCCTACATTGATACCGATGATCGCGCACGTTCGCGGCCGACTGGCCTCGAAGTCCGCCGACCGCGTCGTCGTCGAGACGGCGGGCGGCGTCGGCTACGAGGTCGTGGTTCCGCTCGGCGTGATGGAGCGCCTGCCGGCCGCGGGCGCGGAGGTCACGCTCGCCACCGAGCTGGTGGTCCGCGAAGACGGCTGGGCGCTCTACGGTTTTCTCGACGAGTCGGAGCGACGCTTCTTTCAGCGGCTGACCAGCGTTTCGGGTGTGGGCCCCAAGATCGGCATTTCGCTGCTCTCGGCGCTCGGCGTCGAGCGCGGGGCCCGGGCGCTCCGAGAAAAAAACATCGCGCTGCTGTCCTCCGTGAGCGGCATCGGTCGCAAGACCGCGGAACGACTCGCGCTCGAATTGGGAGAGAAGGTCGAGGAGTTCACGGAGGCGCCGGCGATCACGGTCCCGGCCGGCGCCGAAGCCGCGCTCAAGGCACTGGAACGGCTCGGGTATGGTACGGCGGAGGCCGATCGGGCCGTCCGCCAAGTGCTCGCCGGCAACGGCAACGACGAAACGGAGGCGCTCGTGCGCCGAGCGCTGCAGATTCTCACGACACGATGACATCACCCACGACCGAAATCACCGCTGAGTGGATTTGCACCCGCTGCGGATCCACCAATCGACGGCTCGTGCCTGCCGGCACGACCCAGGCCGAGGATTCGTGTTTGCGCTGCCACACGTTGCACATCATTGAAGCTGAGGCGCGACCCGTGCGCTGGCGCGCGCTGCCGAAGAGCAGGGGGTCGGATTCGTGGCTCGCGCGGAAATAACCACTCCCGAAGCGCTCGACAACGAGCGCCTGACGGATGCCGCGCTGCGGCCGTCGCGGCTGGACGAGTTCGTGGGTCAGGCGAAAGTAAAGGAGTCGCTGCAGATCGCGATCGACGCGGCGAAGCAGCGCAAGGAGCCGCTCGATCACGCGCTCTTCTTCGGGCCGCCCGGCCTCGGCAAGACGACGCTCGCGCTCCTGATGGCGAAGGAGCTGGACGTGAACATCCGCACCACTTCCGGCCCGGTCCTCGAGCGCCCCGGCGATCTGGTCGGCATGCTCACGTCGCTCCATCAGGGCGACATCCTCTTTATCGATGAAGTGCATCGGCTGCGGCCCGCGCTGGAGGAATTTCTTTATCCGGCCATGGAGGAGTTTCGGGTGGACGTGCGCATCGCCGATGGGCCGCACGCGCAGACGTTGCCGATGCAGATCGAGCGCTTTACGCTCATCGGCGCGACGACGCGGTTCGGATTGCTGACACCGCCGCTGCGCGCGCGCTTCGGCCTGGTCGAGCGGCTGCACTATTATCCGCCCGACGATCTGGTGCAGATCATCACGCGCTCGGCCGGTATCCTCGGCGTGTCGGCCGATGCCGCCGGCGTTGCCGAAATCGCGCGGCGCAGCCGCGGTACGCCGCGGGTCGCCAATCGGCTGCTGAAACGCGTGCGCGATTACGCTCAGGTGCGCGCCGGGGGAAAGATCACCGCCGCGGTCGCCGCCGAGGCGCTGAAGCGGCTCGACGTGGATGAGTTCGGACTCGACGACATGGACGCGCGAATTCTCAAGGCAATCATCGAGATGTTCGACGGCGGCCCCGTCGGCGTGCAGACGGTCGCCGCGGCTGTGGGAGAAGACCCGGGCACGCTCGAAGAAGTGTACGAGCCGTTCCTGATGCAGCAGGGCTTTCTTGCGCGCACGCCCAGAGGCCGGGTCGCCACACCGGCCGCGTACCGGCACTTCGGATTTGTCCCGCCCAAATCGACGGAGCAGGCGAGTATCTTCGAAACCTGATTGCGGATTTCGGATTGTGGATTGCGGATTCGACGTTCCCCCGTTCAATCCGCAATCCGCAATCGACAATCCGCAATATCGCTCATGATCTACCATCTCTCGGATTTCGACTACGACCTCCCCAGCTCGCAAATCGCCCAGCATCCCCTTCCCGATCGCTCGGCGAGTCGCCTTCTGGTCCTCGATCGCGCCTCCGGCGAGATCCGGCATCTTCATTTTCGCGATCTTCCCGGACTGATTCCGTCGCGCGACGTGCTTGTCATCAACACGTCACGCGTC
>DASZNX010000142.1:0-5806 GCA_035551075.1 Gemmatimonadales bacterium
CTTCCGGATGTTCGCGGCGACCGCCGCTGTATAATCGGCCGCGGGCCACACGGCGATGCGGATCCATTTCCCATCGGCTTGCAGCGAATCCACGCTGAAGCGGCCCACGAACGTCATGGCATCGGCGAGCTCGTGGTAATCGGCGGCGCGATAGACCCCGTTCGCCGGACCAGTGAGCGACGTGGTCACCTGCCAGTTAGGCGGCACATGGAAGCGCACCTCGGCGGGTCGCGCGATCTGTCCCTCTTCGAACATGAAGAGATTCGTGCCGAGGAACTGACCGAAGTTGTCCGTGACACGCGCGGTCGAGAGATCGATCGTGTCGGCGATGTAGTCGAATTCGATCGTCACGCGATCGGCTCGTCCCGTCGCGACGCGCCACGTGTCCTTATCGGCGCGGTCCCAATGGAGTGCCTGGCCGGCCGAATTCTTCGCGCCAAAGCCGTGCACGTAGCGGGCGTAGTTTTGGATTTCGTAGTTGCCGGGACTCCAGGCCGGGAGCGAAACGAACAGCGTGTCTTTTCCCGCCGCGGGAAAATCGGCCGCAACGTGAAATTGTTTTTGCGCGGTCGACATGAGGGTGACGTCGTAGCGAACCGCCTGCGCCGCGAGCGATGTGGATAACGTGACCGCGAAGAGCGCGACGGAGGAAAAACGAGGCATCATCACTCCCAGTAAGAGGTTGGCGGCTGGGCGGCTGGGCGGCTCACGGTAAATAAAACGGCCCCGGCACCGAATGCCGAGGCCACTCGCCAAGTGTTAGTGCTTCAGCGGCTTAGGACGGAACGCGCGCGCTCGCCTCCGCGACCATCGCGCGCAACTCCTTACTGGGCTTGAAGACAGGAACCGGGCGCGCCGCGACTTCGACGGGATCACCGGTTCTCGGGTTACGCGCCATCCGCGTTTTCCGCTGCCGAATTTTAAAGGTCCCAAACCCGCGTATCTCAATGTTATGCTGCTCGGAGAGGGCTGCTTTCACAGCGTCGAGAAACGAATCCACAACGCGCGCGCAGTCCTTTTTTGAAATGAGGGGACCAGCGGTGCGAGCGATTTGTGCGGTGACCTTTTCGACCAGATCGGCCTTCGTCATTGGGACCCCCCCGCCCCCGTAACTGCTGGTGCATCGCCGGGTTGCAAAAGTCGGGGCCTATGATACGGGCTTACTTATTTGGCGTCAAGAGCTTGTAGGAATTGGTGGAAGTGTCCCTGGGCATCGTGAGGGCCCGGAGAGGCCTCCGGATGGTATTGAACCGCGAAAATCGGGTATTCGCGGTGCCGAATACCTTCAACCGTTCCATCATTGAGGTTGAGATGGGTGACCTCGAGCGACTTCGCCCCAGGCACGCCGCGCACACCACCAGTCTCCCCGCGCACGGCGAAGCCGTGGTTCTGCGATGTAATAAGTACTTGTCCGGTCGCGAGATCCCGTACCGGATGGTTCCCGCCCCGATGCCCATAAGGCAGCTTCACGGTTTCACCCCCCATCGCAAGGCCGAGCAGTTGGTGGCCGAGGCAAATTCCAAAGATTGGGAGTGAGCCGTCGGAAAGCTCGCGAATCGTTGAAATCGCGTACCCTACCGCCGCCGGATCGCCCGGCCCGTTCGACAGGAAGACGCCATCGGGTTTGAGCGCGCGGATTTCGCCGGCGTTGGTCGTGGCGGGGACGACCGTGACGCGACATCCCTGCTGCACGAACAACCGGAGAATGTTGCGCTTCATGCCGTAATCGACTGCGACGACGTGATGCTTCGCGCCGGCGGGTCCGTCGGTGTATGCGGTCGGGATGGTGGCGGCACTCGCGAGATCCAATCCGTTCATCGACGGTGAGGCGGCGAGCGCCGCTTTGACCGCATCGGTCGGTTGCGCTCCCATGGCCAGGACGCCGCGCATCGCGCCGCGAGACCGGATGTAGCGCGTGAGCTGTCGCGTGTCGACATCGGCGACGAGCGGGACCTTCGCGCCGGCGAGCCACTCGAGCAGCGTACCGGTCGCGCGCCAGTTGGACGGCGTGCCCGACAGCTCGCGGACGACGACGCCCGCGACGCGCGGCCGATCCGACTCGATGTCGTCGGGATTGATGCCGTAGTTCCCGATCATCGGCGCCGTCATCACCACGATCTGTCCCAGATAGGAGGGATCGGTGAACACCTCCTGATAACCACTCAGATTCGTGGTGAAGACGACTTCCGCGTACGCCGGCTCGAACGGGAGTGGTGCGCTTCCTGGAAACCAGGCACCGTCCTCTAAGAGGACGTAAGCGGGTGTCGGATTACGGCCGGCGATTGCTCGGAGGGGTGGGGGTGGGTTGTGGCGGCGGTGCGGGGGGCGCCGTCGGTTGAGTTTCGATCGGCAGCGGCGTCTGCTGCACCGGTGTCGGCGCCTGCTGTTGAAGCTGACCCTCGAGGACTGAGCGAACCTGGGATCCCGACTGCGACATGAACGACAGCACGAGCGCGAGGAAGAGGAAGATGCCGGCGGTCCACCACGTCACCTTCGTGAGCAGCGTGGTCGCTTGACGGCCACCCATGATCGTTTCGGTCCCGGCACCGCCACCCAGCGTGGCGAGTCCGCCGCCCTGCCCTGCCTGCAGCAGCACCGCGGTGGCGAGGATCAAGGCATCGATGATCAGAATTGAGACGAGGAGCGTGTACATGCGCGGGGCAAGATACCTAGGCGACGGCGGTGCGCACAAGCTGCGCCCAGTCGCGAGCGTTCAGCGACGCACCGCCGACCAATACGCCGTCCAACTCGGGCTCGGCGAGCAGCTCGGCGGCGTTCTTCAGATTCACGCTCCCGCCGTAGAGGATCACAAACGGCGGCGCGGTCACGGCCCGATCTTTCAGCCACGCCCGAATGGCGCGATGAACTTCGGCGGCGTCTTTGGGGGTGGCATTCCGTCCGGTACCGATCGCCCATACGGGTTCGTACGCGATCGCCACGCGGGCCTTGCCATCGCGTCCGCCCAGCGCGGCGTCGAGTTGCCGCGTAACGACGGTTATGGTCTCACCGGCGTCGCGCTGCTCCAACTTCTCGCCCACGCACAGGACGGGCTGCAGATCGGCGGCGAGCGCCGCCGTCACTTTCTTGCCGGTCTGTTCGTCGGTCTCGCCAAAAACGTGGCGCCGCTCGGAATGGCCGATGAGTGTGAAGCGGGCTCCGGCCTGCTTGGCGAGCGGTCCGGAGATTGCGCCCGTAAACGCGCCTTTGGCCTCCCAGTAGATGTCTTGCACGCCGGCCTGGACGTTGCGATGACCGCTGATCCCCTGGGTGACGGTCTCGAGCGACACGGCGGGGGGGAAAAACCATACGGCGCGCTCGTGGGGGATTTCGCCGGCGGCAAAAAAGGCGCGGAGGTATTCGCGGGCCTCCGGCGGACCGACGTTCATCTTCCAGTTGGCGGCGAAGACGAGCGATCTCACTTGTTCTCGAGCGCCGCCACGCCGGGCAGCTCCTTCCCCTCCAGAAACTCGAGCGATGCACCGCCGCCCGTCGAGACGTGCGTCAGTTTGTCCTCCATACCGGCCACGGCGGCGACCGAGTCGCCGCCACCGACGACGGTCACGGCGCCCTTCTTCCCCGCCTCGACGAGCGCGTTGGCAACTGCGCGCGTGCCCTCGTCGAAGGGCGGCGTCTCGAACACACCCATGGGGCCGTTCCAGAAGATAGTCCTGGCGCGGAGCAACCGGGCGCGGAAGTCGTGCTGCGTGGCTGCATCGATGTCGTAGACCGCCCAGGCTTTCGGGATGGCATCGGCTGCGACGGATTTGTGCTCGGCGGCGCGCTCGAGCGAGGGCGCGATGACGGCGCCCCGCGGGAGTATCAGCTTCTTGCCGCTTTGTGCGAGGAGCTCTTTGGCGAGGGGGATGCGATCGGCCTCGACGAGCGATGCGCCCACCTCGAATCCCATCGCGGCGAAAAACGTGCACGCCATCGCGCCGCCGATGAGCAGCTCCTCCACCCGCGGAAGCAGCGAGCGAATGACGTCGATCTTTCCCGAGATCTTCGCTCCGCCCAGCACAGCGACAAACGGGTGTTTGGGATTGGCCAACAGCTCGCCGAGGTACTGAAGCTCCTTTTCCATCAAAAAGCCGGCGACCGCAGGCGTGAGCAGATGCGCGACCGCCTCCGTGGAGGAATGCGCGCGGTGCGCGGACCCGAATGCGTCGTTGACGTACAGATCGCCGAGGGCGGCAAACGTCCTGGCGAGCTCCGGATCGTTCTTCTCTTCTCCGGGCCAGAAGCGGGTATTCTCGACCAGCGCCACGCCGCCTCGCGGCAAGCGCCGGGTGGCGGGCACTCCGGCGGCGGGATCGGGAATGAATTCCACGGGCGCGCCGAGCAATTTCTCCAGTTCGCGCACGATCTGTTTGAGCGAGTACTGTGGATCAGGCCCGCCTTTGGGCCTGCCGAGATGCGAGAGGAGGACGACGCGCGCGCCTTTGTCGCGCAAATATTTGATCGTGGGGAGCGAGGCGCGCAGCCGCGTGTCGTCGGTGACCGTGCCGTTCTTCAGCGGAACGTTGAAATCGACTCGAACGAGCGCGCGCTTCCCGTCCAGCGCCTGCGGGGGAAGGTCCCGCAGGCTTTTCTTAGTCAACACCTGTTCCGATGTAGGCCAGGAGGTCGACGCAGCGCATCGAGTAGCCCATCTCGTTGTCATACCACGCGGAGACATGCACGAGATTGCCGTCGATCACGGCGGTCGACATCGAATCGACGATGCTGGAGTACAGGTTCCCGATGTAATCGGTCGACACGAGCGGCTCATCGCTCACCGTGAGAATGCCTTTGAGCGGACCCGAGACCGCCGCCTGCTTGAACGCGGCATTCACCGCTTCCACGGTCGCCGGTTTCGTGACCTCGGCCACGAGCTCGACGATCGAGACATCAGGCGTGGGGACGCGCAGCGAGATGCCGTCGATCTTGCCTTTCACCTCCGGGATCACGAGCCCGGTCGCTTTGGCCGCACCCGTGGTCGTGGGAATGATGCTCAAGGCGGCGGCGCGCGCGCGCCGCAGATCTTTGTGCGGCAGATCGAGGATCTGCTGATCGTTGGTGTAGCTGTGCACGGTCGTCATGAAGCCGTGTTTGAATCCAAATGCATCCATGACCACTTTCACGACCGGCACGAGGCAGTTGGTCGTGCACGACGCGTTCGAGATGATCGCATGCTTGGCGGGATCGTATTTCTGGTGATTCACGCCCATCACGATCGTGATGTCCTCGCCCTTGGCCGGTGCGGAGATCACGACCTTTTTCGCCCCCGCCGTGAGATGCTTCGACGCGTTCTCTTTATCCGTAAAGCGCCCGGTGCTCTCGAGCACGAGCTCGACGCCCAGCTCCTTCCACGGCAGCTTTTCGGGTTCTTTGATGGCCGAGACCCTGATCGATTTGCCGTCGACCAGGAGCGCGTCGCCTTTGGCTTCGACGGTGCCGGGGAAGCGGCCATGCACCGAATCGTATTTCAGGAGGTGGGCCAGCGTCTTCGTGTCCGTAATGTCGTTCACGCCCACGAATTCGAGCTGGGTTTGCTTCGCCATGGTGGCGGCGCGCAGTACGTTGCGGCCGATCCGGCCGAACCCGTTGATCCCTACCCGAACTGCCATAACTGCTCCCTTCCTTAGGTAAAGTCTGGAATTACCGCGCGGGCGAAGGTCACGCCGTGAATCGTTGTCGCGCCCGCTACCTCAAGGGCGCGTGCCGCCTCGGCGAGAGTAGCGCCCGTGGTAAAGACGTCGTCTACCAACACGAATGCGGAATTGCCTTTAGGTCCATTCCGCGTTCCGAATTTCGCATTCCGCACTTC
>DASZNX010000143.1:0-4838 GCA_035551075.1 Gemmatimonadales bacterium
AGCTCGCGCACCGTGTCGCTCATTTCCCAGGTGCGCGGCGCGCCGATCGCGGGGCAGAGCGCCGGCTCGATGCAGTGAGTCGGACAAATCCAATCGGCCCACGAGATGTACCGCGTCTGATCGGGTCCCGAGCTCGCGCGATCGTACGGCGTCGGCAGCATACCCACCACCGGCTCCACGGAGACACTCCGTGCCGGCCATCGCGCGCGTGCCCGGCGGAGCACCCAGTCAAACATGAGATGGGGCATGTGCGGCGACGGGACGATCTGGTCGTCGGGTGCGTGGTGCGTCTGATCTCGTACGTCGTGCCTGAGCCTGTCCCGAGCGGAGCGAGGGGTGCGTCGTGCGTCGAGCCAGTCGTCGAAAAATGTGGTCCAATCGGCGACGACGAATTGTCGATCGGGAGCGTCGCCCAGCTCGCGGTGAGCCCGGCAGTCGGGGTTGCGGTCAACGACGATCACGGTCCGGTAATCGGTTTTGCCGCGTGCCTTGGCCTTCGCGAGTTGCGACGCGTAAAACGTGCCGTAGCATCCTCCGCCAACCACGACTACGTCTCTCAGCGGATGAGTCTCCCGCCATCCACGACGAGGATAGTTCCCGTGATGTAATCAGTCCCGCTCAACAGAAAGCGGACAGCCGCCACGACGTCAGCCGGCTGGCCCAGACGCTTGAGCGGTGTCGTCTCGCGGATGTGCGCTGCCGCTCGTTCGTCCCAGTCATCGGGCAGGAGCACCGCGCCAGGAGCAATCGCGTTCACCGCGATGTCGGGGGCGAGCGCGCGGGCGAGAGCCTTCGTAAGCATCACAACGCCTGCCTTACTGACGTTGTGCGGGACGTATGTGGACCAGGGCTCCAGACCGGCCAGGTCGGCGATATTGACGATCTTCCCCTTCGCGCGGCGCAGATGCGGAATCGCGCCCTGTGACACGAAGAAGACGGCGCGCAGGTTGAGGTGCAGTGTCGTGTCCCAGCTCTCGGGCGTCACGGTCTCGACGGGCTGCCGCACCATGATCGCCGCGGAGTTCACGACGACGTCGAGGCGCTTGAGCGCGCGCGCGGCGCGGTCGGCGAGACCGCGCGCCGCCTCCGCGTCGGTCAGATCCGCCTGCAAGAGCTCGGCGCGGCGGCCGGCGCTCTGCACCGCGCGCGCAGTCTCCTCGGCCCCGTGGGCGGAGCCGTGATAGTGGATAGCGACGTCGCAACCCGATTCCGCCAGCCCGATCGCAATCGCCTGGCCGACTCGCACGCCCGCCCCGGTCACCAGCGCGGCGGTGCCTTCGAGCCGCACTAGTAGGCCTTCCCCGTGATGGGAACGATCTGACCGGTAATCGCGCTGGCTTCGTCGCTCGCGAGGAAGAGCACCGTGTTGACGACCTCCTGGAGCTCGACGAGTGGGGCTTTGGGATCCTGCATCTGCGCCACGTTGTCCGCCGTGCGCACCGTCGCTGGCGCCACCGCATTCACGCGGATATTCGCGTCGCGGTACTCCCGGGCCAGCTCCTGCGTCAGGCCCGCCACCGCCGATTTCGCCGCGCTATACGCCGACATGTGCATCAACGACCGCACGACCGCGATCGACGCGAAGTTGACGATCGCGCCGCCGCCGCGCGTGAGCAGCGCGGGAATCGCTGCCTGGCACATGAAGAACGCCGTCTTGAAGTTGACGGAAAGCTCCCGATCGAGCACGTCAGGCGTGACTTCGGTGAACGGTCCATAGCTGAAGAACCCGCCGGCGACGTTCACGAGGATATCGAGGCCGCCGAACTGCGATTGCACGGCAGCGGCGGCCGCTTTCGCCGCCTCAGGACGGGTGAGATCCCCGGCCGACGCTTTGGCCGCGATCCCCTCGGCCGCAAACTCCTTGACCCGATCGGCGAGGCCGACCGCGTTGACGTCCGCCAGTAACAGTTTTGCGCCGGCGCGCCCGATGCCGCGCGCCACGGCGTGACCGATCTGACCAACGCGTCCGACTCCGGTGACGAGGGCGACCTTGCCGCGCAGGTCAGCGGGCACGGACGATGTCGTCTACTGGCGGAGCGCCGCGCTGCGCGAATTGCACTTTGCCGTCGCGGCCGATGACGTACACGGTACGCTGGATGCCGCGCCCGTCGTCCTTCAACGCGTGATATGCGCCTGCAATCGCGCGATCGGGATCCGACAGGAGCGGAAAATTGAACTTGAACTTCTCGACGTAACTCCGGTGGCTGTCCAGGTTCGCCGGGTTCACGCCGAAGGGCTGCATTTTGGCGGCTTTGAATTTTTCGATCTCGTCGCGCACGGCGGAGAGTTGGCGGTTTCAGCCGGGCGTGTTGTTCCCCGGATAGAACACCAGCGCCACCGGACCGTTTTTGAGCAGGTCGGTCAGGTCGTATGTGCGCCCGTCCGACGCGGCGGCCTGGAACGCAGGCGCCTTGCTGCCGACCGCTAGCGGTTCACTCATGCTCGTTTCCTTGCCGTGAGCTCGAGCCGATGCTCGAGCTGCTGCAGCCAGAACTCGGGAACCTTCATGCCGCCGAGCGGCGCGTGCGACTCACCGTACTCGCTCTCGCCGTGCCAGTCCGACCCGCCGGTGATTCCCAGCCCCAATCGCTCCGCGATGCGGATGAGCCGCTGCTCCACGGCCGGCGGGTGGCTGGGATGGCGGACCTCCACGCAGTCGAGTCCCTGATCCTGAAAGATGCGTATCTGCGCTTCTGTGCCGTGGTCGCCCAGGTGAGCCGCGACGGTCAATCCGCCCACCTCGTGGACGAGCCCGGTGACTTCCGGGAGTTTGGGCAGCGGCTTCTCGACGTAAGCGGCCCGGCCCCGGCCCAAATAGCGCCGAAAGGCGTCGGTAATGTCGTCGCACGCCCCGCAGTCGACCAGCGCGCGAGCCACGTGCGGACGCCCCAATGCACCGCCATCGCCACCGGTCAGCTGCGACTGCAGATCCTCGAGATCGATCGCAATGCCCAGGCCCTGAAGCTTGGCGATAATCTGTTCACCCCGGCGGCGGCGCGCCGCGCGCGTGTCGCGCAGGAACCCCTGGAGCTGCTCGCTTTCGGTGGGCAGAAACAGCGCCAGCACGTGCAGCTCACCCCACGGAGCCCGCACGCTGAACTCACATCCTGGAATGACGCGCAGGCCGAGCGTCGCGGCCTCGCGCGTCGCCGCCGCCACGCCGTCGGTGGTGTCATGATCGGTCAGCGCGACGGCCACGAGACCGACCGCGCGCGCGCGGCGCGCCACCTCCGCTGGCTCACACTCCCCGTCTGATGCCGTGGAATGGCAATGCAGATCAACGTGCGGCGTACGAAACCTCGGGAGCGGTCCAGGCCGGCTGTGACTCGCGGAACAACGCCATCAGATCGCGATCGGACAGCTCGAGAAAGGCGCGCATTTGCGAGCGCGCGCCAAGCGGCGAGAAATGGCTGACCCGGCGGCGGCGCTGCGTCCCGGTGCCGCTCTCGAAAATGAGACCAAACTGATCACGGCCGTACACCGTGACGCGGCCGGAGGGATACACCTCCCACCGCTCCCCGTCGACCGTCAGGGTGCGACGGGCCATACGCTCACCTCGCTCCAGAGCTCCCACGCATCGGGCGCATAGGTCGCGATCGACTGCAGCCGCCGCTCGAGCTTGATCTCTTCGGGAAGCCGCGACGCCTGCGCGCGGTGAGACATCTCGGTCGGACTTTCCGAGAATTCGATGAAGAGTCGCGGATCCTTGGCGTTGCGGAACAACCAGATCTTTTGCCCGCGGGCTTCCGCGAACTGGCTCAGCTCGCGCAGCGTGTTCACATATTCCGTCTCGTGTTGGGCGGGCACGCGCACGCGCGCGGCGGTCAAGACTTTTGGCATACTCACACGGCTCCCTCGGGAAACTCCTGCAGCAGTTTCTTCACGTCGGCGAGGAATTTGTCGGCATCGGCCCCATCGACGACGCGATGATCGTACGACATCGTCAGCATGCCCATCGTCCGAATCGCGATCGATTCGGTGCCGTCCGCGGCCGGCACCACCTTCGGCCGCTTCTCGACCGCGCCCACGCCGAGAATGGCAACCTGCGGCTGATTGATGATCGGAATGCCGGCATAGGGTCCGAAGCCGCCGGGATTCGTGATTGTGAAAGTGCCGCGCTGGATATCGTCGGGCGAGAGCTTTTTGGTGCGCGCCCGCTCGCCCAGATCGTTGATGGCGCGGGCGAGGCCGATCAGCGACAGCTCGTCCGCGTGCTTGATCACCGGTACGATCAGGCCCCAGTCGAGCGCCACCGCAATCCCGATGTTGACGTCGGCGCGGTAAATCGTGCTGTCGCCCGACACCGCGGCGTTGATGATCGGATGCTTCCGGAGATTCTCCGCACAGGCCTTTGCGATGAACGCGAGGAACGTGAGATTCACGCCCCGCTCGGCGTAGCTCTGTTTGGCGCGCGCCCGCAGCTGCGCGACACGGGTGAAGTCGACTTCGAAGAAGCTCGCGACGTGCGCCGAGACGCGCTTGGACATGACCATGTGGTCCGCGGTGATCTTGCGGATCTTGGACCATGGTTCGACCCGGTCACCGGGCCAGGGCTCGACGGCGGGATGCTCCACTGCACCAGGAGCGTGCGTCGTGCGTCGTGCGTCGTACGTCGGCGTGGCCGGACCCTTCTCGATATAGCCGAGAATGTCTTGCTTGGTCACGCGGCCTGCGTAGCCGCTGCCGGGAATCCGTGAAATGTCGACGCTATGCTCGGCGGCGATCTTGCGGACGAGTGGCGTCGATTTCGTTCGCAGGCGTTGCTCGGCGGTCTGGATGCCGCCATCGCCGTCACCGGTTTTCATCACGGGCTGCTCGACGGGCGGACGGGATGGGGG
>DASZNX010000144.1:0-7145 GCA_035551075.1 Gemmatimonadales bacterium
GCGCAGAGCAGGATCCCCGCCGCACGATTGAGCGACAAACGCAGCGCGTGCGTCCGGCGCCTTCTCCAAAGCGTCAGCAAAGAGCTGCTTCACCATGGTCCAGCGGTGTGCCAGGTCGGAGTTCATGGCCGGCTCATCTCCCGATGGAGCCAGGCTCTGGCAAAGTCCCACTCCCGCTTCACCGTCGCGGCGGAGATCGCCAGCACTTCCGCGGTCTCCTTGATCGTCATGCCGGTGAAGTAACGCAGCTCCACGATCTGGCTCTGTTTCGCGTCGAGGGCGGCGAGGCGACTCAGCGCCTCATCGAGCCAGATGAGATCGAGGTCGCGGCGGTCCGAGCCGACCGTTTCTTCGATCGAAAGGCTCAGCCTGGCGCCGCCGCGTCGGGCAGCGTGTCGCTTTCGGGCGTAGTCCACCAGGATCTGTCGCATCGTCTGGGCAGCGACGCCCAAAAAATGGGCGCGGTTCTGCCATTGCACGCGGCTCTTGTCGATGAGTCGCGCATAGGCTTCGTGGACCAGCGCGGTCGGCGCGAGCGTGTGTCCTGGCCGCTCCTGCCGGAGGCAACGCCGCGCGATCCGTCGGAGCTCGTCATAGACGAGCGGAACGAGCTGTGTGAATGCGGCCTGGTCGCCCCTGTTCCATGCGACAAGCAGGTCAGTGACGTCGCGTGGCGAAGACACGTCGCATCCCCCACCCCAACGAATCTTGCGCCCCGTCTTGCGGCAACGTCAACCCAGGGAGCTGCAGCTTCCGGTGGTCGAGAGGCAGTGCGCCTGAGCCACTTTAGCCGCGTCCTGCGCTTTACCCTCTTGAGGGAGCCGGTGCCGAAAGCATGCTTGCGGCGGCCTACGTCTGGCGCAGGTCAGGTCGCACTCGACGCCGCGCCCTTGCGATCAAAATCGCGCTCGACGGTCTCCGCCTGAGAAGTCAGGGAGAAGCAATGCCGCGGAGGGAAAAAATGACATCGATACGCACTCTCGTTTCGTTCGTTGTCAGCGTCCTCGCCATCGCGTGGGCCGGCGCAGTGGCGGCGCAAGTCGTCGTCGGCACCGGGGATCCGTCGATCGACGTTCCGGCCGTGCAGGCTGCCGTCGATCAGGGCGGTAACGTTATCTTGAAGGGGCATCTCTCTTTTGACGCGACCCCAACGATCAGTCCGGAGCTGCCAGGGTTCCCGGCGGCCACTGTGCGGGTGTCGAAGGCGGTCACCATCTCGGGAGGCGACGGCGACGATGAGTTGACAACGATCGAAGGAGGACAGATCCCCTTCTTGATCGAAGCACCGGGATCTGCGGTGACGATTCAGCGGTTGCGCTTTGTCCGCCCGACGCGCACGGCGATCAACGTGTCAGCCATCGGCGGGCTCGTGATCGCTTCCTGCAGGATCGATGGCGTGCAGCCGCTGGCCCACAACAGTGCGGGGATTTTGATCAACACGAGGGTCGGTGTGCCGGATCCCGCTCGGCCTGGACAGCCAGAGAGAATCTCCGGAACTCTCTTGATCGTTGATAACGACATCGACGTTGCGGGAGGAACGGCTCTCGACGATACGATAGGGGTTCAGGTGTTCAACGTGGGCGTACCCGGCGCCGAAGTGGAGGCATATGTCGCCGGAAACAAGATCAGAAACGTCACCGAACCCGCGATCAATATCCGCCGCGTGGTCGGGCGAGTGTATGTAGAGCGGAACATGCTCAGGACGGCCGCCGTGGTGGGACCCTCGGGGACGCCGTTCGTCGAGGTGATTCGCGTGGTGAACTTGGGTTCGTATCTAATCGCACAGAACTCGATCGATTGCCGATGGCCCCAAGCATTCGGCATCGGTGTCTTCAGCCAGGTTGCGGACTGGCCGATGGAACATGCCGTGGTCGCAGGCAACGACGTCCGCATGTCGCCACCCGACGGGACGATCTTCGGCCCGAATAGCGCGGCGATTTCCGTCAGGGGCTTCGCGAATGGCAACCTCGTCTTCGGCAACATCCTCCGCGGCAGTGCGGGCAATGCGATCTCAGTAACACCGTTTCCGCTGCCACCTGCCGCAAGTGGCATTCCTTCCCGCAATACGTTGCTGCGGAACCGGCTCGGCGATTTCGTCGCCTCGGGTGCGGATTTCCTCATCGGTGCGGGAGTACAGGACACGCTGGTGATCGGCGAAGGGAGCATCGAAGATCACGGAGTAGGTACCGTGGTCGTGCCCCTCCGGTAGCAGCCGGACACAGAGGAGCTGAAATTCAAGTTGCCGCACGGTTGCCACGAGGCTGCGGATTCAAACGGAACCGGACGGAACGAGGAAGCAAGCGGCGGGATCGAAGTTCATGAGCGTATGCAGCCGAATGCGAGGCAAATTCGCGTCTCGCAAAGGGTTTCGCAAATCCGGTCTGCGTCTCTTCGATTCCCGCCGCCTCCACCAATTTTCTCTCCTGCACTGCCTTGAGCGGCACGCCCTTCATCATGAGGTGCGACGCGAAGGTGTGCCGCAGCACGTGCCAGCTGATCTTGCGTAGCCCGGCCTTCTTGCAGGCGCGCCAGATGGGCCATTTGCACTCGTTCTTTCCACGCGCGTCCGCCTTCCGCGCAGAAGACCAGTTCACCACGCAGGTGCCGCTGCGCCTTGAGTGCCGCCAGGGCGTCGCCGCTGAGCGGGAGCTCGCGGTTACGGCCGCTCTTCGGTGTCCCCACATGGCCGCGCCAGTCGCAGCGCCGCACGAGAAGCCGGCCCGCGACTAGGTCGACGTCGTCACAGAGCAGCTCCCCGATGCGTAGCCCGGGCCGGCGAGTCATGCTCGCCTTCGTCACCGAGAAGAGGGTCTCAAGGAAATCCTGGAGCACCTGGACCCGCCGACCACGCGCCCGCTCATCGCGCCCGCGCCGATCGCAGCTGCATGTGACGACACCCCGTGGCAGGATGATGTGCCGGAGCTACAGCAAGCGCTCCGCTGACGGACAGCGCCACGCGTAAGCTTTGATTTCTCCCTGCGCGGCGCAGTGTAATCCGGTGCTGCCGCGCTTTGCTAGGCTGATCCCGACGAATGACGCCAGAGCGGTGGGCCAAGGTCAAGGAGCTCTTCGAGGCGGCTCTCGCCTGCGCGCCGCAGGAGCGCGCTGCCTTCCTCGAGCGGTCCTGCCCCGGAGACCCGTCTCTGCGCGGCGAGGTCGAAGGCCTCCTCGCTGCCCACGAACGCCCGGGATCGTTCCTGGAGCGGCCGGCCCTCCCCGCTGAAACGATCCTCCCGAGGCGCATCGGTGGAACCATCGGGCGGTACGAGGTGCTGAAATCAATCGGCGCCGGCGGGATGGGAGAGGTGTACCTGGCGCGCGATCCAGTGCTGGACCGCCACGTCGCCATCAAAGTGGTGCTCGGCGAGGATCCTTCCGGAGCCGCCCGGCTGCGACGGGAGGCGCAGCACGCCTCGAGGTTGAATCATCCGAACATCTGCACGGTCCACGAGGTCGGCGAGGAGAACGGGCTGCCGTTCATCGTCATGGAATTCGTCGAGGGGCGTTCGCTCCAGGAATCGATTCCACCCGGAGGGTTCCCGCTGGCGACCGCCCTTCACCTTGCCGTTCAAATCGGCGCCGGCCTCGCCCACGCGCACGAGCACGAGATCGTGCATCGGGACCTGAAGAGCTCGAACGTGATGGTCACCCGCGACGGCCGCATCAAGCTGCTCGATTTCGGCCTCGCCAAGCGGACGCGCGTCGGCGATGCCGGTGGCGGCTCCACGCTCACCGGAGCCGGCGCGATCGCGGGCACGATTCCTTACATGGCGCCGGAGCTGCTCAGAGGCGCGCGAGCAGACGGTCGCAGCGACGTGTGGGCGTTCGGCGTGGTCCTTCACGAGATCATCGCCGGGCGCAGACCGTTCGCCGGCGACAGCGACTTCGAGCTCGCATCGGCGATCCTGAAGGAACCCGCCGCGCCGCTCCCTGCGCGCGTGCCTGCCGGCGTGCGGGCCGTGGTCGAACGGTGCCTCGACAAGGAACGCGAGCGACGTTTTCCCGACGGCACGGCGCTCGAGGCCGTGCTGCGGACCCTGGAGCAGGTGACGCTTCCACGCAGGCCCCCGATCCGCGCCGCGGTCGCCGTCGTTGCGATCGCCCTGACGGTCGTGGCGGGCGCGTACGTGTCGCAGCAGGCGCCGAATCGCCGGTCCGATGCGGCGCCCCGGGAAGTTACGGCGGCGCCGTCGCTGGCCGTGCTGCAATTCGCGGATCTCTCTCCGGGCGGCGGCGAGGAATACTTTGCCGCTGGAATCACCGAGGGCCTCGTTGCGCAGCTGGCCCGAATCCCGACGCTGACGTTGGTCCCGAGGTCATCCGTCGGCCCGTACAAGGGCACGACGAAGCCGCTGCCGCTGATCGCCCGCGAGCTGCACGCTACCGCGGCCGTCGGCGGATCCGTCGTACGCACCGGCGATCGCGTGCGGATCGCCATCCACCTCGCCGGCGCGCGTTCCGACTCGCCGATCTGGGAAAAGGCCTGGGAAGGTTCACTGGCGAGCGCCACTGCCGTGCACCGTGAGGCGGCGTTGGCCATCGCGGATGCGCTCGGCGTCAAGGTGCCCGCCGAGCGACGGGAGAAACTCGGGAGCGCGGCTCCGCGGGTGAACGCCGCGGCATACGACGATTATCTCCGCGCCCTGGCGTACATCGGGCGGGTGAGCCGGACCGACTGGCGCCAGGCTATCGATCGACTCGAGCACGCCGTCGCGGTTGACCCCGGGTATGCTCCCGCCTACGGTTTGCTCGCCACCGCCTATTCGCTGCTGTCGACGGCGGAAGAACCGCAGAAGCGGCAAGCGCTGGAAGCCAAGGCGCGGGCAGCGGTCGACAAGGCGCTGTCGCTGGACCCGGAAGTGGCGGACGCTTACGTGGCGCAGGGGCGGCTCATCTGGACGCCCGAGTACGGTTGGCCGCACGAGCGCGCGATCGAGGCGTACCGGCGCGCCATCGACCTGCAGCCCGATTCCGATTTCGCCCACCGCCAGCTCGCCATCGTCTACGAGCACGTCGGCCTGACCGGCGATGCGCTCGCCGAGCTGCGCCGCTCCGAAACCGTGCCGGCGACCCTGCTTCATCTCGGCCTGACGCTACGAGCGGAAGGCAAGATCGACGAGGCGTTGGCGACCTGGCTCTCGATTCCGGTCGGAGCCCGCCAGGCGATGACCGCGGCGCATCTGGCCTGGGCCCTCACGGACGTGGGACGCGCAGCGGAAGCGAGAACGGTGCTCGACGAGGGGCTGCGCACCGATCCGCACAACCCCGATCGGATGCTCCAGGCGGCCGACGCGTACTGGAATGCGGCGGCCGGGCGGCGGCTCGAGGCGGAGAGGATGATCGCGGCCGTCGTGGATGCGTCCGGCGCCGACCTGCTCAACTTCCATCACGCGACGTATCTGGTCGCTACCGCATACGTGCGGTTGGGGAATGCGGCCGAGGCGCTCCGCTGGCTGCGGTACACGGCGGCCAACGGGTTTCCCTGCTACCCGTTGTTCGCCAACGATCGGAACCTCGATCCCATTCGCTCCAGCGCCGGATTCGCCGCATTGCTCGAAGAGCTGAGAACGCGCTGGCAGGGCTACCGCTCGCGGCTGGGGGCCCGATGAGCAAGGGCGACGTCACTGGGGTGCTGCGCGAATGGAACGAGGGCGACGACGAGGCCCGCAAGCGCCTCATCCCGCTCGTCTACCGCGAGTTGCGCAGGCTCGCGGCGCGCTCGCTGCGCTCGGAGCGCCCGGACCATACGCTGCAGCCCACCGCGCTGGTCCACGAGGCCTATCAGAAGCTCGCCGATGCCGGTGGCATCCGCTGGAAGGACCGCGCACACTTTTTCGCCGTCACCGCCGGAATCATGCGGCGGATCCTGGTGGATCATGCCCGCAAACGCGCGGCGCTGCGGCGGGGCGGCAAGATCGAGAAGGTGCCCATCGAAGAACCTGGCGCCGCCGGTTCGATGCCCGACGCCGACGTGATCGCGGTCGACGAGGCGCTCTCCGAGCTCGTGAAACTGGATCCTCGTCAGGCGCGCATCGTTGAGCTGCGCTTCTTCGCGGGACTCAACACCGAGGAGGCGGCCGAGGCGATGGGAGTGTCGCGTGCCACCGTCCAGCGGGACTGGACGGTGGCGCGCGCGTGGCTTCGTCACCGCCTGGAGAAGTGACGTTTCAATGCGTCGGGCCGTGCGCCTTCGCGCGGTGCGAGACCCACAGGTCCATGCTTCCGGAGCCCCCGGACCGGTTGCTCATGAAGTAAAGGTCATCGCCGTCCCAGCTGATCGACGGCCGATCGTCGGTTGCGGCGCTGTTGATGGGGAGCCGGACGACGTTTGCGAAGCGGCCGGCATTTTCATCGCGGGACGCCGAATAGAGGTCGAGGCCGGCCGATCCAGGACGGTTCGAGGAAAAGAAGATCTCCTTCCCGTCGTGGCGGATGTTCGGGCGCTGATCGTCCTGCGCCGTGTTCAACTCGGCGACGTTGGCGGCGGCACTCCAGCCATTCGCCGGATCGAGAGATGACACCCAGATGTCGACTCCGCCCATGCCTCCAGGGCGGTTGCTGCTGAAGTAGAGAAGCATCTCGCCGGTCATCTCGTCCTCGATCAGCGAAGGAGTGAAGTCGTTCTGGGGGCTGTTGATGGTGCACCCGAGATTGACCGGAAGATCCCACCCCTGGTCATCGCTCTTGTCCGCGCGGTGGGTGACGTACAGGTCCTGACCACCGCACCCGCCCGAACGGGTGGAGACGAGATACAACGAATGCTCGTCCGTACTGAGGGTGGGACAGAAGTCGTCGGCGCTGGAATTCACCGATTCGAGGTTGACGGCCGGGCCCCACGGATCCGCGTCGCTCGCACGGTGGCTGACGTAGAGATCGAGCCCGCCGTGGCCGCCCGGACGGTTGGAAGCGAAGTAGAGCGTCAGGTTGTCCTTGGAGACGTACGGGCAACCATCGACCGAGTTGGTGTCGACGACCGGACCGAGGTTCACCGGAGGTTCCCAGGCCGCGAACGCCGCGAGCGTCGCTTCCGATTGGACCGCATCAAGAGTGGACCCGGCGGCGCTCGAGATGCAGCCCACCAGGTATGCCAACGTCATCAATGTCGCACCGCGCATGAGGCCTCCCCGAATCAGGGTTCTCTAGGC
>DASZNX010000145.1:0-2969 GCA_035551075.1 Gemmatimonadales bacterium
GCCCTACCCGCCGCTCCCGCGGTTTCCGGCGGAGGAGCCCGGCTCAGGGAGACGGTCCACGGAATGCCGGCGGCACCCAGGCCGTCAGCCAATCCGTTGGCGAGCTTCGTCGTCAAGAGCGGAGCGCTCAAAGGCCAACGCCTGGCTGTCAGAACACCGGTCGTAAACATCGGACGGGCCGACTACAACGATCTCGTCTTACCCGACGAGTCCGTTTCGACGACCCATGCGAAGCTGCAGCGCCGGGAAGGCGTATGGGTATTAGTAGATCTCGATTCAACCAACGGGACATTCGTGGATGGGGACCAGGTGAAGGGCGAGATGCCGCTCGCGCCTGGCGCCAACGTCCGGTTCGGTGAAATCGGACTGATATTCGAGCCGACAGACGATGCGGCGGCGGTGTCCAAGGGCGGCAGCACCCGTATGATGGAAGTCATGACCATGGAAGGGGCACAGAAACCCAAAGCGCAGGCGCAGGCGCCGAAAGCCGCCGCGCCCAGGCAGGTGGCGGCGAAGCCTCCTCAGCCCGTCAGACCGAAGCCGGCCAAGCCGCCGGTTGCCGAACAAAAAAAGGGTAGCGGTTGCGGTGGAAGCGCCGCCGTTCTTCTCCTGGTGATAGTAGGATTCGTGTACTGGGTGTTCATCTAGGCATCACGTGCACATCACATCCGCTGGACGCACCGATGTCGGCGTCATCCGGTCGGGGAATGAGGATAGCTACCTCATGGTTCCGGACCGTGGGATCTTCGTCGTCGCCGACGGGATGGGCGGTCACGCGGCCGGCGAGGTGGCCAGCGAGATGGCGGTGCGGTTCGTGACGCGGGAGCTCGAATCGTTGCGGGGCCTCAACGACGAGCAGGTCGCTGAGCGCATGCGGGCGGCGATCCGTGCGGCGAACGGTGCGATCTTCCAGAGGACGTTGACCGAACATGACAAGCGCGGGATGGGCACCACCGTCACCGCGTTGACCCTCTTTTAAAATCGCTTCCTGATCGGCCAAGTGGGGGACAGCCGGGCCTATCTGCTGCGCGACAATCGGTTGAGCCAACTCACCAAAGATCACTCCTACGTACAAGAGCAGGTGGATGCCGGCTATTTGACGCCGGAGCAGGCGCGAACGCATCCGTACAGCAACGTGATCACGCGCTGCGTGGGCGCCAACAGCGACGTGATGCCCGACATCTACGTCGGTGCGGTCAAACCGAAGGACGTCTTTTTACTCGCGTCTGATGGTCTGACCGGGATGCTGGAGGACTATCAACTCCAGGAGCTGTTATCGCCGGATCGCATGCCGGAGGACGAGGTGGACGCGCTGGTCGCCGAGGCGAATCGCCATGGCGGGCTGGACAACATTACGGCGATCATCGTGCGCGTCGACTCGGTCGATCCGGCGCCGCAAGAGGACGTGAAGACTCAGGCGCCGACCCGCAGCAAAGACTGATCCGCATCCAGCCGCGCGGCGACTTCCTCACGCGGCCACGTCAGCAGCTCCACGATTGCACGCGCCGGGATCTCGGCCGGGGACAGCACGAAGACGCGCAACCGCTGGGCCGAGCGATGCAGCTCGTCCGCAACCCGCGGCAGGCCGAGGCTCTCCGCTCCGGGGACCGATACGTCGAACATGTCGGGCTTCGACGGAAAATCGAGAAACAGCTGATCGATGCCGAGCCCGAGCTCGCGGGCGAGCCGCGCTTCGACGCGATCGAGCACATCGGGATCCCGGTACGGCCAGTCGGCCGTTTCGGCCGGCAGCTCCGTGGCGGGAATGTCGAGGCCGCGTTTGGCGAGCCGTCGCTCGCGGAGGGCGCGCGCGAGCCCGGTATGATCGCTCGCTTGCAACTCATGACTCAACCCGTCGTCGGTGGCGAGCGCGATGTCGTCGGGCGACAGGCGGCCGGCGGCGATCGCCCGGCGCACGAGACGTTTGAACATCGCGGTCGCGCTGCGTACGGCGTGGTGCCAGTAGACGTTGCGATACATCTGGTACTTGGCGAACAACAGCGACTCGAGCGCGGCCAGTCCCTTCGCGTGGAGCGCCATGCCCTGCGGAGTGAGAGTGAGTGACGTCAGCAGGCGATCGACATCGATCACACCATACGGCACGCCGCACATCGTGGCGTCGCGCGACAGGTAATCGAGCTTATCGACGTCCAGCGGCCCGGCGACTACTCCGCCGAGCGGCGACGCGCTCGTTCCCTGGATCAACTGCAGCACGCGATCTACCGATATTCCCAGACGCTCGAGCACGGCCAGGAGTGGTCCGCTGCGCAAATGCCGGCTCGCGAGCATTTCGTGACGGGGCAATCCCGCCTCTTCCAGCGCATGGGAGAACGGATAGTGACCGATATCGTGCAACAGCGCGGCGAGCCTGGTCTCGCGATCCTGAGTAAGCCGCCCGGCCAGGTGATACGTGCCGAGCGCGTGCTCGAACCGGGTGTGCGTCGCGCCCGGATAGACGAGGAACGCGTGCCCGAGCTGTCGAACATAGCGCAGCCGCTGGAAGGCGGGCGTATCGATGACGGCCAGCGCCTCGGGCTCGAGGCGGATGTTATTCCACAGGGGATCGCGAACGACTTCGAATGACAAGGACTACAAGTTATACCGTGGGACCCGCCGCGCGAACATCGGTGGAGACCGAATGAGCGAACTGCTCGAAGTTCTTGCGGAAGAGGGCCGCGAGCCTGCCGGCTTGCGCATCATATGCCGCCGGATCCGTCCACGTCTTTCGGGTGTCCAGCAATTGCTCCGCGACGCCGGAAACGTGCAACGGCACCTCGAGCCCGAAGACCGGCTCACGACGCGTGGGCGCTGAGTCGAGCTGACCCGCCAGGGCGGCGCGGACCATGGCGCGTGTGCTCTTCAGATTCATGCGATGACCGACGCCGTACGGGCCACCGGTCCACCCCGTATTGACCAACCAGCACACGACGTGATGCCGCTCGATCCGCTCGCCCAGCATCTTCGCGTAG
>DASZNX010000146.1:0-26190 GCA_035551075.1 Gemmatimonadales bacterium
TCGCCCCGCTGGGCCGTACGGATTGCAGCGCTTCATCGTTGTCGCTCGACGACCTGCCGACAGACAACCGATCGAACGCCACTTCGGCAGACCAGCCATCGCCGAGTGGCAAGCGACGTCCCGACGGTCCACGCGCCAGGGCCAAAAGACGACGCGCGCGAGTCGGTCCCAGTACTAAGCCTGCTCGCCGGGCCGCCGCGCGCAAGAGTGCAACAGATAATGCGTTATCATAGCGGACCACACTCGCGCGGGCAACGGCGAAGCTTTGGCCTTCTACGACAAGGGCCAAATCGGGAATTAGCTCGAGCGCCCGATCCCAGGCGATGCGATCGCTCGCAGCATGCCGGCCGAGCGTCAGCAGGTCGGCGCGAGCGGTCGGTCCGAGCCGGTCGGCGAGCAGTGGTAACAATGTCGTACGCAGCCACGAACGGAGATGGCGCGGATCACGGTTCGCGGGGTCGTCATGCGCGTAGAGACCGCGCGCCGTTGCGTACGCGACCAGCTCCTGACGGGTGAAGGGCAGGAGCGGACGAACGAGACCGCCCCGTCCCTTGCGCGCGATCCCCGCGAGCCCGGCGGGCGCGCTGCCGCGTAACACGCGCAGGAGCACGGTCTCGATTTGATCGTCTTGATGATGCGCGGTGACGAGATACTTCGCGCCCCGGCGGCGCTGCAGTTCGCGCAGCCACGCATAGCGCGCCCGGCGGGCTTTGGTCTCGCTCGTGTCGGGACCGAGATTCAGCTCGACCAACTCAAACGGTAATCCATATCTCTCGACGACTGTTCTTAGCCCCTTCGCGACTTCGCGACTGTTTCGCTGGATTCCATGATCCACATGCGCGACGACCAGATTCAATCGCCAGTCGCTGGCGGCTGCATTCAACAAGTCGAGCAACGCCACCGAGTCCGGGCCGCCTGAGACCGCAACAATCGCTTCACCCGGCTCGCGAAACAGACGGGCTTCCGTGACATGGGTGACAAAGCGCTGCGGAAGCGATCGCTCAGTGGGGATGGAGGGGGACATGTATCTTGAAGTATGTCCCAACCTGACCTCACCTACCAACTGCTCCGCAATCTCACCTCCCCCGTCGTGGCGATCACGGCGGTACGGCGGGGGAAAGAGAACGGCATGATTTCGGACGCCGCGGTGCGTGCGTCGATCGTGCCCTCGGTACCGCGCGTGTCGGTGTACATCCACAAATTCAACTACAGTCACGACATGATTTTCGAGACGGGCCGCTTCGGCCTGCATCTCCTCCACACGAAACAGCTCGACATCGTGCGCCGGCTCGGATTCTTCAGCGGCCGGGACCAGGACAAGCTCGCGGGCATTCCGCATCACACGGGCAAGGCGAGCGTCCCGGTATTGGACGAGTGCTTTGCGCACTTCGAATGCGAAGTCGCGAACGTGATGGATACGGGCAGCTCGACGCTGTTTCTGGGGGACGTCGTCGCCGTCGGGTGCGGCGCCGCGGCGGGGCTGGAACCGAAAGGCGAGCTGATGACGGCGCCCTATTTCCGGAACAACATGCCGGCGGAGTGGCGTGTCGAGTATGAGGCGAAGCTCAAAGACGCGCAACAGATTGCGGCGGATCTGTCTCGAACCATCACGCCGGTGGTCTGGAACAAGAAAAGAGCCTAAGAAACGACTTTTCTTAGGCTCTTCGTGTCTCAGCTGCTTGGCTTATCGATTCAAAAGCGCGCTCACTCCAAAGCCAATGCCCCAGTTTCCATTGTAGCTGACCAGATATGACTTATTCGCGGCGTTGGGCATGAAGTCCGCATGCCCGTCGAGCCGCAGCGCGACGCCCTTGTTGAGCCGATGGCGCACGCCGACGATTCCCCCCACGCCGCTGTCCTTCGCCTCGTAGCTGCCCGTGTACTTGTTGTTTGCATAACCGATCCCGAAGAATAACTCGGCGCGGCTGACGGGGGGCACCTCGTACACCGCGTACACGTGGAGCGGCTTGTATTGCGCGCCGTTGTGCGATGCGCTCGCGTAATCGACCTCGAGTGCGAGATAGGGGAAGACATTCACCCCCGCCCGCCCGCCGAAGCCGATCGTATTGCCTACGGCGAGAGAGTTGTCGGCATTCAGGTAGGCGGCAAAGGCACCGACTTCGAACGAGCCTCGTTTCTGCGCGACCGCTGGCTGCACACCAACGACCGCCGCTCCGGCAACGAGCAGCATTACGCGAAACGTCATGACGGCCCCCCTATGGGGTGGATGACGGGTTCCAATCTGTCGCGGGAAGTGGAAGGACGGTAGGGCAACGGCATGTCGGCACGACTGCACGTCGGCACGTCGACTTCGTAAAAATGCCAACGTGCCAACGCGCCAACGTGCCAACGTGCTAGATAGCAGGGGTGGGATTCGAACCCACGACCCCGGCATTATGAGTGCCGTGCTCTCACCAGGCTGAGCTACCCTGCCACGTGCTTCTAGTTGACGCCCACTCTGCCCTGCACCGAGGCAATCAACTTGGCCGAATCGTAGCCGACCCCGTCCTTAAACACAATCGTCGGGCTGCGAATGACAGAAGGATCGGCAGTGAGGTCGCCCTTCAACACCACGAGATCCGCGAGCTTGCCGGTCTCGACGGTTCCCAACGTCTGCTGCACGCCGAGAATTTTCGCGCCGTTCAGAGTCATGATCTGAATCGCCTGCGCGGGCGTGAAGCCCGCTTCAATGAACAACTCGTAATTGCGCTGATCGCCGAATCCCGCCAGGGCGCCGCCGATACCCGTCGGATCGACGCCCGCCGCGAGCAGCCCCCCCGCGTCGACGAATGCGCGCTCGAACGCCATGGCGTTCTTGAATGCCTGCGGCGATACCCAGCCGTTGCCGCTCGAGTCGATCTGCTGCCGCATCTTCAGATAACTCTCACGCACCTCGGGATCCATTGCCTGCAGCGTGCGATCGTCCTTCGTCGGCCGGCCGGCCACGAATGGCTCGTAGACGGCGAGGGTGGACGTCATCGAGACCTTGTGCTGCACGAGTGAGTTGATTGTCGCCTTCGCGGCATCGCCTTTGGGGTCGGATGCGCTGATCTGGGTCATCAGGTTGACGGGACAGACATCGGGCTGCTTGCCGTTCGTGAAGTCCGACGCGGTCAACATCCCATGCTCGAGATTATCGATGCCGAGCGCCACGGCTTCCTGGAAACTGACCGAGCAGAGATGGCCGGTGACTTTGATGCCCCGCTTGTGCGCCTCTTGAATCGCCGCGCCCAGCTCGGCACGCCGGATGTCGGTATAGGCCTTGATCCAGGTCGCGCCCTCGGACGCCCAGTAATCCACGAAGCGCCGCGCGGCATCGGGCGAGGTCAGGACCGCCATCGCGCCGCCACCCTCGGAACCGGTGATGTAGGGCGCGGTGAGATGAATGCGCGGACCCGGCACCAATCCCCGCGTGATCGCGTCCTTCAGGTTGATCTCGGCATACGGCGCGCGGCTGCCCGTCGTTCGGATCGTCGTCACCCCAGACCCCAGGTAGAGACGCGGTCCCGTGTAGGACATCTGCACCGCTCGTCCCCCGGCCGCGGTGTAGAACAAATGGTCGTGCATCCCGATGATTCCCGGAATGACCGTTGAGCCGTTCAGATCCATCGCGCGTGCGCCGGCGGGCACCTGCACCGCCGCCGCGGGGCCCACGGCCGCAATCTTGCCGGCGCGAATGACGATCGTCTGATCGAGTTTCGGCGCGACGCCCGTGCCGTCGAGCAGCTTCACGTGCGTCAGCGCGAGCAGCGACGTATCGACGGTGATGTACTCGCGCACGGCGGCGGCGAACGAGTCGGGACGCTGTGCGGTGAGCGCGAGCAGGAGAGTGAGCGCGTACATGAGGACTCCTGATTATTCCACGGTGAAGTGCGTCATCATTCCCGCCGAGAGATGCTCTGCGATGTGACAGTGCAGCATCCAGCGGCCGGGGTTGGAAGCGTCGAGCAAAATATCCACCACGGACCCCGCGGGCACCAGCACGGTATCCTTCCACACGAGATTGTCGCTCGGCACGCCGTTCACCGCGAGGACGAGAAACCGCTGGCCATGCAGGTGAATGGGGTGCTGCATGCCATGGAAAGCGCGCCGTTCGTTGACCAATCGAATCTTCACGAGTGATCCGCGCTTGAAATGCCAGTCGACCGCGGTGTTCTCCTCACCCGTCGCTGGATCACGCAGAATCCAGCGGACCTGCTTGCCCGTCGACGTCCAGTTCATCATCGGCATCGTGCCGCTCCATTCGACCGGCGCGAAGTAGATCGAATCGAGCGTCATGAGCCGCTGGGTGACGAACGGCAGGTCGTGCGTCTCGAGCGTGAGGACCAGCACCTTATCGGGCGGCGCCTCGACGTAGCGGCGCAGCGGCTCGAGCTCGCGAATCGTTGCCGAGTCGCTGCGCAGTTTTGCGAAGCGCGCGCCGTAATCGGGGGTCACGGGGCGTCGGGTCACCGTGATCGTCCCCAGCGTATCGACTTCACTGAAGAACCTGCCATACAGGTGGTCGAGTCCCTGGACGCGATTGAGAAAGGCGACAGTACCGGCTTTATCAAATCGAACGTCCACCACATATCGCTCCGCGGGTCCGATCACAATGCTTTGAACCCATGCTTCATGCTCGAACGGACCGGCATCCGACGCCACGACCTTCATGCGCGCGTTCCCGCCCCCGCCGGCCCCGCCGCCCCCACCGCCCCCGCCGGCGAACGAGAGATTCCAGGTCCGCGTGTTCGATGCGTTGGTCAGATAGAACCGGATGATCTCGCCGCGCGCGACGGTGAGCCGATAATCCGGCTCGCCGTTCACGAGAAACACGTTCCCAAATCGGCCCATCAGCGCGTGTGTCGGTGATTCCTTTCCCAGCGGACTGAGCCCCGCATCGCCGATCAGGAGATCGTCCAGCATGAGGATCGCTTCGCGGTTGGCCTCACCCCCCCTCCCCCTCTCCTCCGCGCTGCGCGCGGGGCGGGCTGTTCCGGAGAGGCGGGACGAGGCAGATGGGCGAACCAGGATGTCGCCGTAGAGGCCAAGCTCCTGCTGCACGTCTTCGCGGACGTGCGGGTGATACCAATAGATCCCCGCATCTGGAAAGCGTACCCGATAGGTGAATGACCCACCCGGAGGGATCGCGGGCTGAGTGAGTCCGGGCACGCCGTCGAATGAGTTGTCGAGGCGGATCCCGTGCCAGTGAATTGCGGTCGAGTCGGGCAGCTTATTGGTAAAGAGCACAGCGATCTCGGCGCCGCGCGGGACCTCGAGCAATGGCCCCGGATACTGGCCATTGAACGCGTACATCGTGCACGTGTCGCCCTTCAATGCGCGCGTGACGACGCCCGCTTCCAGTCGCAGCGTGTCTCCGTCCTTGAGCTCGATCCTCCGGCTCGGCTGCGCGGGCGATGCCACAGTATCGGAGGGAAGAAATGGCGTCACATCGGGCGGGGGCCGCAGTCGCATTTCCGCGGGCAGCATCGTGATCTGCGCCGGCGCTGGGACCATGGGCCAGCCGGCTGCATGCGGATGGTGAGCCATTGTTTCCGCCTGCTGACTCCCTGCCGCTCCCATGGCTCCGACGGAGAATTCGAGCAAATCCGGAGGAAACAGGCGCGTGCTGGGCGACTGGCCGCGCAGCACGTAGCGGCCTGATGGCTGCTCCGAGATGAGGATATTGAACTTCGTGAAATCGATCGCAGGCAGCGCGGTCGTGCCGTTGCGCACCTGGCCAAGATTGATGATGGAATCCATCTGCGGCGTTGCGATCCGGGCGACGTACGTGTGCCCGGCCGGCAAGCCGCTCAGGGAAAAGATGGGGATGTAGCGCGAGCGCCCGTCGGCAGTCACCGCGATCGTGAAGGGACCCGGCGGCTCACTCAGCTCGACTCGCCCCGACACGCCGGTGAGTCCGGGGGCGGGAACTAACTCGATACAGTACAGATCGTGACTCGGACCGAGCGGTGTGGGCGGATCGCACGGGCGTTGTTGTGCGCCGCAGATCTCGGCTGAGGTGACCACCAAAAGAAACAGCCCCGCAGTGACACGCGGGGCTGTCATCAATCGGCGCACGCTACAACTTGGCCAGCGGACGCGCGTGAACGGTCAACGGCCGCCACGGTCCCTGACGCAGGAAGTGGGGCACCGCTCTCGCTCGCGGCAGACTGGGACTGATTGGGGCCGAGGCAGTGAACGACGGGGAAATAGTGAGCGTGTAGGCGCCCGTCTCTGCGGCGCTGGATGTTCCTGGCACGATGACGTAGAGCGCGTTCTGAGGAACAGAATACTGAATGAATGCATCAGTATTCGTGGCGGAACTATCATCGTTGGATGCAACCCCCACGACGCCACTGTTTGTGAGCTGAAACAGTGTCAAGAACGGATTGATCGTCGTCGAGTGTTGCGAGATCGTCAAAACCGTACCCTGGAAGGCGACGATGCCGGCCTCGTCCGAATAGAAAATACCACCCGGAGTCGTATCGGCGCAGTCCGTCGTCGCAATGTTCTCAGTAATGTTCACGCCGCGTGTGACGTATACCGCGTCGCCGCATTGACCGAGCGTCGGATCACGCGCGGCAATCGTGAGGGTATAGTCCCCGGTGGCGGCCGAGAAGTTCGTACTCGCGCCAATGCGATAGTGCCCTGCCTGAGCGATGGTGTTTACGGTGGCATTGGTCGTGGCCTGGCTGGCATCGTTGTTGCCCGCAAAGCTGTAGATGCTATCGTTGCGGACCTCGAACAATTCAAGGAACGCATCGAAGGCCGTCGAAGACATCGACGTGGCGAGACTCTGCTGGGCTCCGGGGAACAGGTCGTAAAAGTCGTAGAAGTAACCCTCACCCAGGAAATTGCAGTCCAGATTCGTCAGTGTTCCGGTAACCGTTCCCGGAACTTGCGGCTGTATCGTGAACCGGCAGGCATTGAGGACCGTGAGATGAAAATCCACGGGCGCCGAAATCCCCGGTACCGTCGCCCGAACAACCACTTGGCCTTCTTGCGCACCCAACGTCACGCCGGTTCCCGTTGCTCCATTTGTGTCACTCGTGTCCAACGACTGAGTCAGAGTTGCCTGGCCGGTCGGCACGCTCCAGCTCACGACAACCCCTGACGCGGGCTGACCATTTGAACGGAGCACGGTGAAGCCGAGAGGAATCGGGAGCTGTCCCCCGGTGGGGCCGCTTTGATTGTCGCCGGAAATTCCCGTCACTGAGGAACCCTTGGGCCCCGTACTATCGCCGCCGCCGCAGGCAACGGCCCCGCCCAACAGACTGACCAATGCTACACCGAAGAACCGACAACCCGTGCGCATACAGACCTCTCGATTAACGTGGCACGACGCGGTACAAAACCTCTCCATCGCGAATCATTCCAAACTGTTCTCTGGCCACTCGTTCCTGCACGGCCGGATTCGTTTCGAGATCGTTGGCAAGTTTGGTGAGAGAGTCGAGCTCGCTGCGGAGCGCGGCAACACGAGCACGCTCGTCGGCCAGCTGCCGGCGAATCGTGATCCAATCGGCGGTGCTGTATTCCCCGCCCCAGGCGGCGAGGGCGATCAGGCCGAGACCGCCGGCAATCGCGGCCATGCGCGCGCGCGTCACAGGCCGTAGAGATGGCGGCCCGGATAGCTCGCCACGTCGCCCAGCTCCTCGTTGATGCGCAGCAACTGGTTGTATTTCGCCATCCGCTCACCGCGCGACGCGCTGCCTGTCTTAATCTGGCCCACGCTCGTCGCGACGGCGAGATCGGCGATGAAGGTGTCCTCGGTTTCGCCCGACCGGTGCGAGATGATCGCGCCGTAGCCGTTCCCCCGCCCGAGCTCGATGCACTGCAGCGTTTCCGTGAGCGTGCCGATCTGATTCACCTTGATGAGAATCGCGTTCCCCACCCCTTCTTCGATACCGCGGGTGAGCCGCTCGGCATTCGTGCAGAACAGATCATCGCCGACGAGCTGCACGCGTTCGCCCAACGCTTCCGTGAGCTTGGCCCAACCCGTCCAGTCATCTTCGCCCAGGCCATCCTCGATCGAGACGATGGGGTAGCGATCGATCCATCCTTTATACAGCGCAATCATCTCTTCGGCACTTTTCGTCCCACCTTTGCTCTTCTTGAAGACGTACGAACCGTCCTGATAGAGCTCCGAGGCGGCGACATCGAGCGCGATCGCGATGTCCTTTCCGGCTTCGAACCCCGCTGCCTCGATCGCCGCCATGATGGCCTCGAGCGCCGCTTCATCGTTAGGGAGATCGGGCGCAAAACCGCCCTCGTCCCCCACCGCGGTCGACAACCCGCGCTTGCCGAGCACCTTCTTCAGCGCGTGAAAGACCTCCACGCCCATGCGCAGCCCTTCGGGAAACGTCTCGGCGCCGATCGGGACGACCATGAATTCCTGCGAATCGACCGTGTTCGCCGCATGGGCGCCGCCGTTCAGGATGTTCATCATCGGCACCGGCAGTACGTGCGCCACCGGGCCGCCGAGATAGCGATAGAGCGGCAATCCGGCATCGAGCGCCGCCGCGCGGGCGACCGCCAGCGAGACCGACAGGATCGCGTTCGCGCCGAGGTGCCCCTTGTTCGGAGTGCCGTCCAGATCCAGCATCGCGTAGTCGACCGCGATCTGATCCTCCGCCGACAGTCCCTCGAGACGCGGCCCGATAACCTCGTTCACGTTCTTCACGGCTTCGAGAACGCCCTTGCCACCGTACCGCTTGGTGTCGCCGTCGCGCAGCTCGACCGCTTCGTGCTCGCCCGTCGAAGCGCCACTCGGCACTGCCGCGGTACCGACGGCGCCGCTCGCCAGCGTGACATCCGTCTCGACTGTGGGATTGCCCCGGCTATCGAGGATTTCGCGCGCGTGTACGGAGATGACGGTGCTCATGGGGTCGAACCCTACCGCACCTTGGACTGTAGGGCAACCATCGCCGCGCGCACCTCATCGCGCAGTCGCTCGCGATCTTCCGGGCCCAACCCGGTCGTCGAGATCGGCTTGCCGACCAGCAATCGAATCGGACGGGGGCGCAGCCGCCATGCGCCTTTGGGGAGGATCTCGAACGTGTGATGGACATAGATGGGCACGATCGGCACCTGCGCCGCGATGGCAAAACCGAACGGCGCGTTCTTGAAGGGCAACAGCTCTCCAGTTCGGCTGCGGGTACCCTCGGGAAAAACGACCGGTGTCACGCCGCGCTTGATGGTCCGCGCGGCTTCATTGTAGGCCTCGAATGCCTTCTTGCGCGCTTCCCGATCGATCGCAACGTGGCCTGCGGCGCGCATCGCCCTCCCGAGCAACGGGATTCTGAACAGCTCTTTCTTGGCGACGAAGCGCACCGAGTCCGGCAATGTCGCGGCCAGCGCCCAGATGTCGAACATCGATGAGTGATTGGACGCGTAAATCACCGGCTGATCGCGCGGGATGTGCTCCAGGCCTTCCACGATCACGGGCGTGCCGGCGGCACCGAGGATGTCTCGGGACCAATCGGTGGTCGCCCAGTCGTACACGCCGCCCCGCCGCAAGGGCCAACCCAGGAGCCCCGCGATGACAGCGGCCGATGCGTGAATGACTGTCGAGACCCCCAGGACGACGTAGTACCAGAGCGTCCTGATCACTGGAGCGAGGCGAAGTGATCGTATCCTTGAGGCAAGGGGACAGGCTTATTGTGATCCAGCAGGCGTGCGCCGCTGCGGCGTCCGCCGGTGGAGCGTAGGCAGGTACCGATCCGGCTGAGCTCGATTCCCGTGTCCGCGCGGAACGCGGACGCGGCCGCATCACCGAAAGCGGGCGGCATCGTAACGAGCAGCTCGAACTCCTCGCCGCTGGCGATCGCCGCCATCGCCTCGACGCCTTCCCAGCAGGGAATGCGCTCGAGATTGATTTCGATGCCGACGCCCGAGGCCGCCGAGAGATGCTGCGCGTCCGCGGCGAGGCCGTCTGAGATATCGATCATAGCGGTCGCCCCATGATGCGCCAACCACCGCCCGGCAGCAATGCGGGGCTCGGGGCACGCGTACCGGTTGCGGAGCGGGTCGGGCATGCGTTGGCCCGCACGGAACCGCTCGAGCGCGAGAGCCGCTCCGCCGAGGTAGCCGGTCACCCACAACGCGTCGCCTTCCCGCGCGCCCGAGCGCCGGACCGGGCGCTCGACGGTGCCGACCACACACACCGCGACGCTGTATTTCTCGGCCCGCGTGAGATCGCCGCCGAGCACGCGGGCTTCGAGATTGTTCACCATCGTCGCCACACCCGCCATGATCTCTGCTCCGGGATCCCCAATGTCCGTCCGACTCGCGGGCGGAAGTCCCAGCGATACCAGTACGCCCAGGGGTACGGCGCCTTCGGCCGCGAGATCGGACAGCGCCGAACCCGCGGCGCGGAAGCCGATCTCCTTGAAGTCGAGCCAGTCCGTCCGGAAGTGCACGTTCTCGAGTGATGAATCGATACTCAGCGCGAGCGTGTTCGGACCGAGCGAAATGAGGGCGCAGTCGTCTCCCAAATCGGAGACATCGCCCGTGATCTCACCGACACGGTCGAGAATCGCGCGGATGCGATCGAACTCCTTGCCGGGGCCGAGATTCATTGGATGCGCAGCAACCCGCTATCGGTCGCTGCCCAGAGGTACGATCGATCGGCGGCCAGATCGCGCACGGGGCCGGGGACTTCGAATGGAATGGCGTGCACGTGAATCAACCCACTCGCGAGGTCCGCCTGCGCGAGACCTTGCGTCCCGCCCACCCACAGACTGCCATCCGTTCGCGCCACCACGGAAGTCGGGCGGCCGAGCGCCACGGGCAGAGCGATGCTGGACCACGCGCGTGTCGCAGGATTGCGCCAGACCAGCTCTCTCTCGGTCGCCATCACGATGGTGTCCTGAAGACGCGCGAGCGCGTAGACGGCAACGCGCAGCGTGGCGCGCTCAGCCAGCTCCGCTGGCGTGCTGAGTGCGCCGGCGCCGGGAAGCACTTGCAAAAGGCCCGCGTTCGTTCCGACCCACACCGTGTCGCCGGCAGCGAGCAGACTGACAATCGCCAATCCGTTCGACGCGATGTCGTACACGCGATCGTCGGCTTTAATAATGAAGAGGCCGCGTGTCGTCCCGACCCACATTCCTTCGGTCGTGCGTGCGAGGCAGGTAGGGTCCTGGAGATCCCAGGTCCGCGATTGCCACGTCGCCTGGTCGATGCGAACGACGCCCTGCTCCGTGGCCACCCACAGCTGAGCGTCGGTCGCGAACAGCCGCCGAGAGTATAGAAAGGAAAAATCGACGCTGCGCGTCGTCGACAGATCGCCCGCCACCCACGACACGCCGCGGCGCTCGTCGAAGCGCGCGTGCGCGGCGGCCCAGACGCCTCCGTCGTGATCCGGCGCGCGCGCAACCGCGCCTACGCCGGGAGCGAGCAAACCGTAACTCAGCACTTCCCACTCTCCCGTTTGCTTATCTACCCGCACGAGCCCAAGGCCGTTCGTGCCGAAAAAGACTTCGGCACGGTCGGGCGTTGCGGCAGCAGCGGTGAACTGATGGATGCGTAACCGGGAATCCGTCAGGATTGCGGCGCGCATCGCATCCGCGAGCGGCGCTTGCGCCAGCGCGGCCTCCACTGTCAGAACCCGGTCAACTTCCGTTGAAGGTAGCGGTCCATGCGTCCAGGTGCGTGCATCAACATCAAAACGGACGTAATCGCCAGCTGTTCCGAGATCGAGCCAAACGGCATTGCCCGTCTGATCGGCAATTGCGCGCCGGACCCTGCCGGAGGGATAACCATCGAGTGCCGTCACCGGCGAGCGGAAGCGATGCGCCAACCGGTCGTAGATCAGCAGGCCGTGCGTGGTCGCGGCAAACACCAGCCACGGTGAAGCGGTGACAGCTTCGACGTTCGAAAAGTCCGAGATGAGCACGCGATTGTCGGGTCCGAGGACAACGGGCGCGGGGCCGGATGGCCGAACTGCCCCCGTTGCGCAGCCGAGTATAACCAGGGCGGCTGTTGCAATTCTACGACATTTTCTGTCAATCATCCGGTCATAACGATCTGAGCTATGCGACTTCGGGCGCGTCGAGCTCCGCCAGCACAGGCGGGGCCGCCGGCTTCACGTCTCTCCAGGCGCGCCACACGTCAGGGAGCGACGCGAGGACATCGGCGGGGCGAAGACTCCGCGCCGTCCATTGCCGCGCGCCGAGCTCTGCGGCTCGGCCCAACGCGTGCGCACCCAGTGCGGCGGCTTCCGGTGCCGCGGTGCCGCGCGCGAGGAATGCCCCGATAAATCCCGAAAGGAGATCGCCGCTCCCGCCGGTCGCGAGCCCCGGGTTGCCGCTCGCAACGACGTGCTCGGGGCCGCGCAAATCGGCGATGACCGTCGGGACGCCTTTCAGGAGAATCGTGCACTTGAGCTTCGCGGCCGCCCGCGCCGCCGCGGACCAGCGATCGTTGGCAGCCTCGTCAGCCAATGCATCGCCCGCCAGCGCGCGGAATTCGCCCAGGTGGGGAGTGCAGACGAGTGCACGACCGCCCGTCGGCACCCCTCGCTCCGCTCGGGGCAGGCTGTCGGCGCTATAGAGATGCAACGCATCGGCGTCGATGACGGTCGGTACGGGCCGCTGCGCGAACACCTGACGCACGAATTGTTCGCGCGAGGTGCGCGGTTCGCGGCCGAGTCCCGGACCGAGCACGATCGCGTCCGCCCACTCGAGTGCTTCGATGACTGTAGGCTCGGGCGTCTCACCGATGGCGGTCTCGACTGTCAGCACATCCGGCAGACTCGCTTGCGCGGCCGCGATCGTATCGCGCGTCGCAACCAGCTTCACCAAACCCGCCCCGGCGGCGAGCGCGGCGCGGGCGGCATGGAGGGCGGCGCCGCTCATCCCTTCCGAACCGCCGATGACGCAGACCCGGCCGCGGTCTCCTTTGTGCATTTGCGGCGCGAGACGCGGCAGTCGTGCGGCCGCCCACATGTCAGTCACGAGCACCGGCCAGGCGGTATCTGGCGGCGGAAAACCGATATCCACCACGACGACCTCGCCGCACCATTCGCGCGCCAATAAATGGCCGCGCCGTGCGCCGCCGAACGTGACGGTGAGCTGCGCGCGAATCGGGCCGTGCGCCTCACCGCTGGTCAGATCGAGGCCTGTCGGACCGTCGACCGCAAGGATCGGCGCGCCGTACGCCGCGACCCGCTCCGCGAGCGCGAGGACCTCACCCTTGGCCGGCCCAGCAGCACCGGTACCCAGCAGCGCATCGACGACAACACTCGCCTGAGGCCACGCCTCTTCGCGGCCCAATTCGCGCACGCCGTCGAGGCGCGCGAGCGCGCGGTTGTCGATGGCATCATCCGTCTTCGGATCGAGCGCGGCGACCGATACCGGAATACCGGCAGCATGCAAGGCGCGGGCGATCACCCAACCGTCACCGCCGTTATTGCCGGCGCCGGCAACAATCAGCACAGCGCCGTTCATCGCAGCAGGCATTTTTGCCACGAGCACCTGCGCGACGGCTCGGCCCGCCGTCTCCATCAGCACGCGACTCGGTACCCGGTACTGCGTGCGCGCGGCGGAGTCCCACGCCGCTGCCTCGCTCGCCGAGAGAACCGGAATCGGATTCACGGAATCACCACCCCCGCGTATCCCACCACGCGCGCGTTATCACCGGAGACCCAGCCGGAGTGGCGATAGTCTACCACGTCCGCCTGCTTTGCGCCCAAGTCGCGCGCGGCACAGAGGGCCACTGCGGCCGGTCCACGGCCGCACATCGAGATGTGCTCGCGTTTGCACCGCGCCAGCAGCTCCTCCCCATCGAGCGCGCGAATGGCCTCGAGGGCGAGGGCATCTTTCCGCTCGGAGACGGCCGCGGGTTCGTAGTGATTGAGATCGCTCGACGCGACGATCAGCACCGGTTCTCCGGCCGCCCCGACGAGCCGCGCCAGCACGTCTCCGAGCAATCGCGCCGCTGGCCACGCGTCCCAGGCGAGAACGAGCGGCACGATGCGCACGTCCGCGCGCAACAGCTGCAGGAAGGGGAGCTCCACTTCGATCGCGTGCTCGCTACGATGCGCGGCGTGATCGATCTCGACGTATCCGTTCGAGATCTCCTGCATCCCGCGGGCGACGTCGGCATCGATCGGCACGTCGCCGAGCGGCGTGCGAAACGCACCCTCCTCCCAGAGCGACACGCCCGATTCGGCCTCACAGAGACCGGTGTGATTTGGCGCGAGGATGATGACGAGACCGGGAATTTCTGTGCGGGCGAAAACTCTCGCCGCCGTCGGGCCGGAATAGATGTAACCGGCATGAGGCGCGATAACTGCGACAGGCGGCCTGGGCGTCACGGCGGTAACGGGAGTCGTGTTCCGTCGCGCATCAGCGAGAAGTGTAGCGACTGTCGCCCGCAGCTCCGCGGGATCTTTGGGATAGAATCGACCGCTGACAGCAGGGGGCCGGATCACTCCCCTGAAGTAGATACTCCCGGCCAGCGATAGCCAGCCCCGGCCTTGAAGACGGCGCCGAATTCGTAGACGCGCTCGAAGTCTTCGATGCGATCGGACGGTTGGCGCGCCAGCAGGCCGACGTCGATCAGCATGAACACGATCTGGCCGAAGTCCTCCGTGCTGTGGATGCCCCAGTGCGTCAACACGGTGCCGGCGAGCATGCCGAACTGCTCCAGCGCAAAATCTCGGCAGGCCCACGCGAGCTCGACACCCGTGAGATGCCGGCGGGCCGGCAGACGCGTCTGCGCAAACTCGAGCGCGGCGAGCACGAACACGTAGGCGCGCTCGTTGTACTTGCCGTCGCGCCGGCGCAGTTCGGCCAGCGCCGCTTCGAGCGTGCTGACGTCACTCATCGGCGTGCTGCGCCCGGAGGCGCCGGAGGTGGTGTCGATGCGGGCGGTACGGAAGGAGACGTGACCACGCGGATCCCCCCGGACCGGCGTTCGCCGCGCCGGTCTTCCAGCGGAGCGTCGAGCAGCGCAATGTCGAGCACATCGTCAATCGTTTCCACGAGCCGAATATCGAGCAACTTCCGTACCTCTTCAGGCAGGTCGATCAGGTCATTCTTGTTGCGCTCCGGTACCAGCACGGAGGTAACGCCCGCCCGTGCGGCAGCCGTTAGTTTTTCCTTGAGCCCACCGATCGGCAGGACCCTGCCCCGCAAGGTCAGCTCACCCGTCATGGCTACATCATGGCGTGCGGGTCTGCGACAAAGTAGTGACGCAAGTGCCGCAGCGATCGTGATGCCGGCCGATGGCCCATCCTTTGGGACGGCTCCCGCCGGAACATGCAGGTGCACGTCCGATTGCGTGAACGCATCGAGCGAAATGCCGAGCGCGCCCGCGCGGGCGCGCAGCAGGCTCCAGGCCGCTTGAGCCGATTCTTTCATCACGTCGCCGAGCTGGCCGGTGAGCGTGATCTGGCCCTTGCCCGGCATCCGGATCGCTTCGATGAACATGATGTCGCCGCCGACCGGCGTCCACGCGAGGCCGGTCGCCACGCCGATCTCAGGAGCCCTGCCGGCGACCTCGCTTTGGACTTTCGGTTGACCCGCGTACTTCTCCAGGTTCTTCGACGTCACCTTCACCGTCTTCGCCCCACCCTCGACAACCTCCAACGCGGCCTTTCGCAGCACGCCCTGGATTTCCCGCTCGAGCTGCCGGACCCCGGCTTCGCGAGTGTACTCGCCGATCAATCGCTCCAGCGCGCCGTCGCCGACATGCGCGCGCTCCGGCTCACCCGCGAGGCCGGTTTCCTTCAGCTGGCGGGGCAGCAGATAGCGCTTCGCGATCTGCAACTTTTCCGACGGCGTGTATCCGACGAGCGTCAGCTGTTCCATCCGATCGAGCAGCGGATCGGGAATTGGCATCGTGCTGTTGGCGGTCGCGATGAACATCACCCCGGACAAGTCGAACGGCACCTCGAGGTAGTGATCGACGAACGTCGAGTTCTGCGCCGGATCGAGCACCTCGAGGAGCGCGGCCGTCGGATCGCCACGCACGTCGGCGCCCATCTTGTCGACTTCGTCGAGCATCAAAACGGGACTGCGTGTCTCACAGCGTTGTAAGGCGTGAATGATGCGTCCCGGGATCGCGCCGACATATGTGCGCCGGTGGCCGCGAATCTCCGCCTCGTCCCGCACACCGCCCAACGAGACGCGCGTGAATTTCCGGCCCAGCGCCTCCGCGATGCTTTGGCCGAGCGACGTCTTCCCGACGCCGGGCGGACCGACGAAGCAGAGAATCGAGCCTTTCGCCTCGGGATTCAGCGTGCGCACCGCGAGATACTCGAGAATCCGCTCCTTGACCGTCTTCAGATCGTAGTGATCGCGGTCCAGAATCTCGCGGGCAGCCTTCAGGTCGAGCCGATCCTGCGTCACCCGCGCCCACGGCAGAGCCGCAAACACGTCGAGATAGGTCCGCGCGACCTGGTACTCCGCCGATTGCGGCGACATCTGGCGCAGGCGCTTTAGCTCGCGATCGGCGACCTTCTTCGCTTCCGCCGACAACTGGGCTTCTTCGAGCCGTTTGCCAAGCTCTTCCAGCTCGTCGTCGCCTTCGCCCTCGCCGAGCTCCTGACGGATCACCTGCAGCTGCTCGCGCAACACGTACTCGCGCTGATTCTGGTCGAGGCGGTTCTTCACCTTCTCCTGGATCTGCGTCCCGACTTCCAGCACCTGGAGCTCTTGCACCAGGAATTCGCCGAGCCGCTCGAGCCGCCGGGTCACGTCGTCGATCGCGAGCAGCTCGGCCTTGGCCGGCAGGGCGAGATCGAGATTGGCGGCGATGAAATCCGCGAGCTTCCCCGCCTCCTGGATGCCCGCGAGCACTTCGTGCAGCTCGGCGCCGAGGTAGGGCGCGATGTCGATGACACGCGAGAACTGCGCGATGACGGTGCGCTTCAGCGCTTCGGTGCGCGCATCTTCGAGCAGGTTCTCCTGCAACGCTTCGCAATCCGCCATCAACCATTTCTCGCCCTGCGCGATGTCCTTCAGCCGGGCGCGCTCGAGTCCCTGCACCATCACGCGCACTGACCCGTCGCCGAGCTTCAGCATGCGGACGATGGTGCCGAGCGTGCCGACGTCGTACAGCTGATGCGGCAGCGTGTTCATCACTGCGCCTTCAGGCGGCTCCATTCCGCCCATCGATTTCACGACGCCGAGCAGCACGCGCTTCTCACCCTGGATGATTTCGTCGATGAGTTGCACGGCTTTCGGATCGGTCAGGGCCAGCGGCAGGACGACGTGGGGATAGACGACGAGCTGGCCCAGGGGAAGGACGGGGAGCCGTTCCATCACGGACCGCCGACGCGTACCGACTGCGCGCCCGAGGAGCGCGGCGGCTGCTTCGCCAACCGGATCTCGAGGAAGCCGTGCTCGTACGTCGCCCGGATCGACGCGGGATCCACCACGACGGGCAACCGGAAGCGGCGTTCGAACGGGCCGATCTGCACTTCCATCGCGTGGTAGTGACGCTTGCCTTGCTGGCGCGTCGTCCGCTCGCCCGAAATCCTGAGGATGCCGTCGTTCAGCTCGACGTTGAAATCCTCCGCCCGCATCCCCGCGATATCCATGTGCACCACGAGCTCCTCGTCGGTCTCATAGACGTCGGTGCGCGGTTTCCACTTGGGAGAGGCGACGAACCCAACGGGACGGCCGTGCGCGACTTCATTGAAATAGACGTCCAGCTCGTCAGCGAGGTGCACCGTGAGCGATCCCGACCCGCGAGATGGACGGCCGGGAGGGGTCCCGCTCGATCCGAAAGAGTCGAAGTCAGTCATGAGCGATTAAGATAATGCGCGGCGCAATAAGAGCTATTTCAAGTACTTGGTCCAAATCAGCAGGACGCCGCAGCCTGACGAAACGGATTGGTATTGAACCGGCGCGGAGGACGCGCGGGGGTACAACTCGACGCCCACGAGATCGTCGGGATGGTATACCTGCAATTGACTGTAATCCGATACGAAGCCGTCGATATACAACGCTGCCGTGCAATACCCTCGGCCATTCACGCCCGGATTCGGCAGCATAACAATGAAATCGCTATGGCCGGCGCCACGTGCAAAGCGGACGGTCGGCAGCGTGCCGAGAGCGCCCCGGAGTGATCCCGCGGCCTGCAGCTCCTGTTCGCTCCGAAAATAGCCGAGGCCGAGGCGCTGGCGCTCTTCGAATCCCTGCAGCTGGCGAGTGGGCGCGGCCTGCCCCGTCACCCGAACGGGAGACAGCGTGACGGCGAGCGGCGGCAGAGCGACATCGAGTGAAGTCGTATCACCCTGATGGAAGTCGACCGCCTGCCCCACGGGCGTGCGGCCAATCGCCTGAACGGTGACCCACTGCGTGCCCGGCGCCACGCCGCGCAGGATGTATCCCCCGTCCGCGTCGACCATGGTGCTCGGCCCTTCGCGCACCGACACCCGCCCGCCGAAGAGCGGGCTGTGCTCGTCCGTCTGCGCATTGCCACGCAGCACTGCCGGCGTTCGCGCGGGCGCGAGCGCGATCAAGAGATCCTGCCGGCCCACTGCCCGGCGGCCGAGCTGCAGGTCGATCAAGCCGGTGGAATCCGTGCTCGCGTAACCGCGCAACGACAGCTTCGTGTCATGCGAGACGCCGCACGCGGCGTACGTACCGGTCGGATCGGTCCGTGCCGTCACACTGCGCGGTTGCGTGCTGACCGTGACGGGATCCGTCTGCGTGATCCGCAACCAGTGTAGCAGAACGCCGGCGCCCTCAAGATGCGCGCCCGACGCGGCATCCTGAATGACACCGAAGACGATTCCGCTATCGACTCGCGTCGTCAGCTCTTCCCCGCAGCGCCGCTGCCACAGCGTGGCGAGCGACGGCGTCGCGACGTGGGCAGGCGCGGTATCGCCGGCGGTGACGGCAAACGGGAGGGCAAGGGTGTACAGGCCCGCGGAGTCGAGGCCGGGATGTGAAACGAGCAGGGTGTAGCGACCGGGCAGAACGCTGTCGAACGCAAAGCGTCCCGCCGTATCACTGCGCGCGCGCCAGTTCGTCCCGCGGAGCCACAGATCCGCGCTCGCCAATGGCGCGTGGAGCAAGCTGTCGTACACGAAACCGGTGACCATCTGCTGGCTCTCGAGCGCGCCGGCCACGCTCGCGAGCAGTCCAGCGAGTAGTACGGCGCGCCTCACTCGCGTGAGTTCTCGACCCAGGGAGGACTAAACGCCGGCGGCGCGATGCCGTCGCCCGTCGGCTTGCGGATGGAGAGCTCGTCGAATAGGAGCGAAGGCACCACGTAGGTCGCGCTCTGGCCGGCCCCCATTCCCATAAAGGACGATCGCCGCATTGCGCCGAGCATCATGAACATCCCGCGCATGCCGACTCTGGCCGGTAAGGTCAGCGCCGTCCGCGAACGCGAGGCCGCGGCGATGTCCTTGAACGACGCTTCGGTCACACCCGCGAGCGTCGCGCCGCGGATCGGCTCCTCCCGGCCGTCGGGGAAGAGCTTGACCGCGTCGGCGATCGCGATGGCTCCGCCGCCTCCGCCCATTCCCGCGCGCATGCCGGCCATCAAGCCACGCGCGCCCGCGCCCCGTCCGATCCGCCGGACGACGATCACATACCCGGACGTGCCTTGCTGCGCCGCGAGCGCGACTGCGCGCTTCCTCAGTTGGGCATCGGTGAGCCCACTATCCGTGGTCACGAACAGATTCGTGATGGCCGGCCCGCCGCCACGACGGCTCCCGCTACTCCGCGGAATGCCCGTCACCGGAACGCGCGTGGTGAGCAAGGTCTTGAGGACGCCACGGTCCACGAGTTTCGTCGCGCGCGTACGCACACCCTCGTCATCGACCAGTGCTCCGCCAATGAACTTTCCGTCGAACTCGCGCACCGTCGGGTCTTCGGTGACGCTGAAAGAACGCGGCAGGATGCGCGAGCCGATCTGATCGACGAGACCCTCGTCGCGCATCCGGCTGAACATGTCATTGTCCGTAATCGGCAAGCGATCGGCCGAGAATTCCGACGCCAGCGCGGACGCGAAGAGCTCGGCGGCGGCGCGTCCCTCGAACAACACCGGCCCGTTGTACGTCTCGGCGGGCGGCGTGCTACGGAGCTTCGCGACTCGCGTCGCGAATTCCTGTACTGTGCGGGTCAGCGCCTCACGACCCGGCAGCGCATCCGGGGTGGCAGCGTATTCCGCGATGCCATCATCGAGCGGCAGGCCGTCGGTCGCTTGCGTGCTCGCCCGGGCATGCACGGCGCCCCAGGGCACGAGCCGGGTGGAGGACGTGCCCTCGCTGTTCACGTACCATGTGCGGACGAACCCACCCGACCACGTCACTTCGGACTGATAGATGTCTGGCGCATTGATGAACGCGGCCGACGCACCGCGTACAACATCTTCCACGGCGCCCCGGTCGAGACGGGGCGCTGGAACCGTGTCGGTAATCGTGACGGGATCTTCGCGGCTGAAATCGGGCAAATCGGTGCGCCGCGTGCGATTCGCGAGCACGGCGCGCTTCTGCGCGAGATCCGCGACGGCGGATTTGTACGACCCATCGGTCGCGAGCCACAGCTCGCGGCGCAGCGCGGCGTAATCGTCATCGAGCGGCAGCTCCCCCATGCCGCCGCCGAATTCGCCGATAAAATCCGACATGTCGTCCGACATGCCGACGTAGTTCGTATTGTCGAACGCGTAATCGCCGATCCGGAGCTCGACCGTCAGGCGGCGATTGCGGCTCTCGCCACTGCCGATCAAGCTGCCACGCGAGGCGGACGCGCCGAGGTGGGTGGCGTCGTCGATCCGGTACGAGAGGAAATAGGGCCGCGGCATCGTGTCGAGATGCAGCTCCGCCATCGAGCGCGCCAGCTCGTCGCGCATCGCCCGCAGCACGACATTGCCGGTGTCTGAGCCACCCGACGTGACGGGCGGCGGCGGCAGAATCGGCGGGCGCTCCGATGACTTCGGCTTTTTCTGGATCTCGATTTGCGAGATCAAAATCCCGGGCGACACGGCGGACACGGGAACGTAACCCGATTCCGCCCCGCACATCCCGTTGAAGACCGCGACCTGATCGTCGCCCGCCGTGATTTTGCTGAACACGGTCAGCGGCGTCCCGATGAGATCGACGCCGCGCACCAGCTCTTCGCGTCCATCGGGAAAGACCCGGTAGACCATGATCGGCAGGACCTCGAACGCGTTGGGGATGCCCCGTTGCGTGATCGTGAACCCGCCCTCGATGTCGTCGAAGAACAGGCCATACGGTTTGCGCTGCTGGCGAATTTGATCGATGAGTTGCTGTTTGAGCTGCGCTCGCGTCTTCGGCGCGGCGACCTGGACGATCAGATTCGACTGCCGCGCCACCGGCGAGAACCCGACCTGACGACGCCCGTGGCCGTTCGAGTTCGCGAAGCCCTGGATCGGCATGCGTGACATCAAGAACGTCTTCAGCACGCCGCGCTCGATGACGCCGACGCGACGCGCCTTCACGCCCTCGTCGTCGTACCGGTAGTAGCCGGCGAGATCGGTGCTGCCCAACTTTCGCAGCGTCGGATCGAAGTACACCGAGAATCCCGCCGGCAGTACCGCTTCCGCGATGTGATGCGCGAACGTCTGCCCTTCCGCTTCATTCTTCTGCCGGTGTCCCTCGAGACGATGGCCGAGGATCTCGTGAAAGAAGACGGCGCTCGCCCGCCCCGACAGAATGGCCGGCCCGGTATAGGGATCGATGGACGGCGCGCGGCGCAATGCCTGCAAATCGGTGATCATGCGATCGACCGCGCGCAACACCGTCTGATCGTCGGGTAACCCCGCGGGTGTCGCCGCGTAAAACGACTCGTAGCGGGGCAACTCCATGCCGTCATCCGCCTTGCTGAACGCGGCGATGTAGAGCCGGTAGCCCGGCTGCGAAGTCTGAATCGTCGTGCCTTCACTGTTCACGTACCAGTGCGTTTCGACGGTCGCGTTGAAGAACGCGTTGGCGCCGTAGATATCCCGCTGCTGCGCGAACGGCGCGGTGTAGCGACGCAGCTTCGCTTCCCACGCGGCCCGGTCGACGACCAGCGATTCGGGAGCCTCCACGTACCGCTCCGGTGACTCGCGGGAGAAATCGGGCGACGAATCCTCGGGCGCCACCCGCAGGCCGGCGTTCGTGCGCGCATGACTCAGCGCCTCGACCGCATCCCGGTAACGCTGCTGCGTCTCGTACCACAGCGCGGCGCGGATCGCCATCGGATCGTTGTCGATCGGGATGTCGACGGGCGAATCGAACAACATGCCGAAATCGGGAAAGTCACCGCGGACGGCGTGGGTGTTGTCGAACGCGTACGAGCCGACGCGGAGCTGCACGTCCAACGCGCGGCGGCGCTCGTCGCTCCGGTCCGTGATGGCGCCGAACGACGCGGTGACGGTCACCACCCGCTCTTCGGTGATGTCGTAGCCGAGGAAGTAGGGCGGCGTCGGACTCGAGCGCAACGCCGTGAGCGAGCGCGCCAGCTCGACCTTCATGGCGTCGAGGACGGGACTCGTGGTATCGGGTGGCGACTGCGCTGGTGCGCGAGAAGAGGCGACAATCAGGACGGCGGAGGCGAGCGTGGCGAGTCTCGAGGTCATACGTAGGAAACTAGAAGACTCGCGCTGATTTTTCACACCCTAAGGCTACGTCGCCACCTCGTTTCTCCAGTGGATCGTAACAGCCGAACCATCGGCGATGAGCACCGAGATCGGCGCCTTCAGTTGGGGCGCGAGTTCCATCTCACACAGGGAGCCGGCGTCATAATCCACTGCGGTGTCGCGCGCCTGCCATACTCTCCAGGGTGGATGATCGACCCGGTACTCGAGTGTGTCCGTCCGCGGCTCGCCGTTGTAACCCCAGTGACGCTCGGTCAGAAATTCCTCGAGCGAGCCGGCAGCCGCCTGCTGTCCCGGACCCTCGCCAGTGCCCGAGACCGCGCACCAACGCCCCGCGGCGTTCCACTCATAGTGGACCGACGGCGGCGGACCGGGTTGCACCTTGCTGCGCATCGGCACGACCAGGTAGGGCTCTCGATAGAGCAGGCGCGCCATCCCGCCGACGACAGGCCGGGGCACGAGCTCGCGAATGAAGACGACGCCGGGTCGGATCTCGTCTTGAATCACGCGTCGCACATAGAACCGCAGATTGACTTCCTCGAAATCCTGATGAAAGGGCACGGGCGCGCCGAGGACCTTCGTGTTCTGAAATTGGAACGCCAGCAGGCTGACGAACGTCTTCCCACGCCAGGAGTCGAGCGTCGTGCCGGCGGGGACGTAATCGATGAGCCGTGTCGGGTCGACGGCGTACGATACGATCATTAGGTTACGCCACTCTGCGGTGAGAAACGGACGGCCGCGAGTCATAACTCTCGAGCTGCCTCAGTTCCGTTTCTTCCACAAAATCCCGCGCAGCCCCCCACCATCAGTGCCGACGATATCCCCCCGCGCATTGATCGCCGTCGCGCGGCCCGGTCCGAGATCGGTGAGCACACCCGCGTTCCACACGAACGCGTGCACGCCCCCCCCGCCCCCCCCGCCCCCCCCGTCGCTTTGCTGCATTTCGCCGGCGACGGCGCCATCTTCGGCAAACGCGCGCGCCAAAATGCTCACGCCGATCGGCCCCACGCGCTGCACGCTGCCATTGTCCCAGACAAACACGCCGAGGTCTGGGACTCCCACAGCAAAGAGGATCTGGCCGCGATCATTGATGGCCATTGCGCGCGTGCTGTGGCCCTCGAAGGCGCCAAGGTCGTGCATGATACCGTCCTGCCAGCTGAAGGCCCGGTCGAGACCGGCGGCGCCCGTGACGGTTCCGACCACGGTGCCCTGCGCGTTGATGTCGACGGCGTCACCGCCCGCGCAATCCGCCTGCGCATCGCCGCAGGTCACGGTGCCGAGTACGCCGAGGTCCTTCAGAACACCGGATTGCCAGAGGATTGGATGAAAGATCTCGTATGTTGGCGCGACGTGGCGCACGTGGCTCGTGCCGACGATCTGACCGCGCGCGTTCCACGCGAGCGGGTATGTCCACGCGCGCGCGACGTCGAGGCTTCCGACATCCTGCCACGCGCCGTTCCGGATCACCCCGCCCTGGGCGCGGGCAACGAAGTCATCGAGCGTGACGAGCATGTCGCCCGCCGCGTCGATCGCCACTACGCGACTTGGCGGCGGCGCCGGACTGGCTGGTGTCGGAAAGGTCTGCACGTCGGACGCAGCTGTCCGGGCGTCCCAGCGGAGCACGGCGCGACCGTCGCGGACAACGCCGGCGATCTGACCGCTCGCATTGATCGCGTCCGCGCTTTCATCATAGACCGTTTGCGACGCGCGCAGCGCGCGCATCACGCCCTTCTGATAGATGAAGCCGAGCGTGCGGCGATCGGCGGTCTGGCTGGACCCGACGACGATCCCGCTGTCGTTGATCGCAGCGGGGAGGGTCCGATCACCACCGAGGGTGCCGAGATCGATGACGTCATAGCCGGGGGTTTCACGGCTGACGCCGGAGTTGGCACCAGGTTGAGGCGCGAGCGGAGAGCGGCTGCAGGCCGTGCCCAATATCGCGGCAACGGCAAGCGAGACACCGAGCGGTGTTCGTGCCATGCCCGCAGAACGGGCAAGTTCGGTGCCCATAGCGAGCGGCCCACGCGCCGGGTAGCATAAACGCCATGCGCTATCTCTCTCTTGTCTGTGCGATTGTGACCGCCGCCACCGCGTGCAAAAAAGCGGCGGATAAGCCCGCGAGCGGCGCGGGCGCCGGGCCGACTGCCGCCAACGCGCCGATCGATTTTCATGACCCCACGAGCCCCGGCTTCGCGGCGCAAGCGCCCGACAGCTTCCGCGCGCGCTTCACGACGACCAAAGGCGACTTTGTCATCGAAGTGCATCGCGCCTGGGCGCCGCGCGGCGCAGATCGCTTTTACAACCTCGTGCGGTCGGGTTATTACGACGGCGTGCGGTTCTTTCGCGTGATCCCGGGTTTCATGGCGCAGTTCGGCATTCACGGCGACACGGCCGTCACGGCCGCCTGGCGCGAGCGTCGCATTCCCGACGATCCCGTGCGCCGCACCAACGTGCGGGGCATGGTGACGTTCGCCACGGCCGGTCCCGGGACGCGCACGACACAGGTGTTCATCAATTACGGCAATAACGACCGGCTCGACGGGATGGGATTTGCGCCGTTCGGTCAGGTAACCGAAGGAATGAACGTCGTGGACGCGCTATACGGCGGTTATGGCGATGGCGCGCCGGCGGGGCATGGTCCCGACCAGAACCGCATGCACATCGAGGGCGAGAAGTACCTCGCCCGTCAGTTTCCGAAGCTCGACAAGGTGACGAAGGCTACCGTCGAGTAGCGGTCAGCTGCCGCAGCCGGTTCTGGGCCTCGCCGTTCGTTGAATCGCGTTTCACGGCCTCGCGGAACGCCGCGATCGCGGCGGTGGTGTCGCCTTTCATCAGGTTGATGTTGCCGCGGAAGGTCGCGGCGTTGGACGAGTTGGGGAACTGCTCCTCGTTGAGCTTCAAGATCGCGAACGCGTCGTCGTATTTTCCCGCGCGGGCCACCCGGAACGCCGCGATGTCCAGCGTTGGCTCGCCGAAATCGTAGGCCGCCCGCCCGTAATAGCGCTCGCGCAGCGCGCGGTACGCGCGGCTCGCCGAGTCCGCTCCCGACGCCTGCGCGGTCTCCGCAATGAGCTGCTCCAGCGGCACGGGCCGGTTCACCCCGCGATGACAGGTGTTGCAGGTCACGTGCAGCGTGTCGTGGGAGGGGGGCTGATTGGCCTGATCATGATCGTGGTCGTGCGGCAGGGTGTCGATGCGGCGGTTGATCTCTTCGACCATCCGCATCATCTGGCGCGCCGTGAGTTTCGTACGCTTCTCGTCCTTGGCGAAGTCGAACGAAGCGAGCGGCTGGCCTTCCTGGCCGACGTGGCAGAATGGGCAACGCACGCCGAGCGCGCCCGCGAAGTTGCGCATCATGCCGACGACCTGCATCACCGGCGTGTTCTTCGGGATGACTTTGACGTTGATGAGGGAGTCCGGGGGAAACTTTCCCTGCGCTTGCGCGGAAAGCAGACCAGGTACACCGAACACGGCGAAGAGAAATAGAGACTTGTTCATGTGCTCAGTTCTATAGCAGGTTTGCCGATGCCGCCATAGGCGCCCCACCCCCCCGAGCCGCCTCATTCGGCACTCCGTTCCGCCCGGTAGCCCAGTCGAATCCACAGGACCCACAGTGAGACATTCAACAACAGCCCCACGACGGGC